>NZ_SLUN01000017.1 GCF_004340685.1 Hydrogenispora ethanolica
ATCCGGTTCCGGGAGTCGTAGGCATAGGTATAGCTCATCCCATTGGAGACTGTCTGAGTGAGCGGGTTATCATTGTTGTCGTAGGTATAGGTCACCGTCCGGCTGTCCGGTTCGGTCAAGCTCTTGAGCCGATAGCCGGCGAAGAACTCATAATTCATCGTTTTAGTCCTGGAACCGATAGTCTTGGTTTTCAGATTTCCGACATTATCATAGGTATAAATCTCGGCCGCCATCGGATTGGTCCCGTCCTGCGGCAAATCTATCCGGATTTGCCGTCCAAGATTATCGTAGGTGTAGAGCGTCGACGCCTGTCGCGGATTGGTTACTCTGACCAAGTGGGATTCACTGTCATAATCATAAGTTGTCACATAGGAGGTGTTCGAATCGGGATGTTCGATCACTTGGATTAACCGGTCCAATCGATCGTAAGTCTGTACGCGCTGGTTTCCTTTTGCGTCGATAACGGTAAGCGTCCGGTCATTCCAATTGGAAGTGGTAAAGGTTCCATCTGGCAAAGTGGTCTTGATCAGCCGGTCCAACTCGTCATAGTTATAGGAAGTTGTATGCCCCAGATTATCTTTGGCCGATATTAGCCTGCCGGCGCTATCGTAGCTCAACTCTTTGAGCGTGACCCAATTGCCGTTGAGTTTCCGTTGGATTCGACGCGGTTTTCCGCAAAGCGGGTCGTAAAGAATCCTGCCTTCTTGCCAACCGGCCGCTATGTTACCGTATTTCAGGCTAACGGTGCTATTGGCGTCATCATAAGTAATCTGCCGGGTGATGCCGATCTTGGGATCGGCATTATCTAAAGTCTCACTGGTCAACCGTCCCAAAGTGTCGTAGGTATAGAGAAACAGATTTCCCTTCGGATCGGTTACCCGAGTCGGCTTGCCGATATTTACATCATAATCATACGTGGCAATGGCGGAACCATCCGCCTTTTTTACCGCGGTCAAAAAGGCCGAGTTATATGGAGCATCGGCCCGGTACTCGAAATAAAGGGCATTACCGTTGGCGTCGGTTTTGGAGAGTATGTTACCGTAGGAATCGTAGGTAAAGGAACTCTCAAGATATGAGCCATTATATGCGTTTCTTTCCCGAAGCAGGTTCCCCCTGGCATCATATTGATAATGTGTTTGGTTCAATTGATCGGTATTGTGAACCGGATCATGGTTGATGGTCGCTTTGGTCAGTAATTTATCATAACCAATCTCGCTTAAGGTAGTTAGATCAGCAGAGAAGCAATAATCCTGGAGGCCACCGTTCAATTGAGACAAATGCCAATTGCTATTGGTATTGGCATAAGCCATTCGAGTGATATTGCCGTTGGGGTCTTTGACCAAGGTGGGGTTGCACCAATCATCATAGTCATATTGAAAACTGGCCGCTGGTCCAAGAGTACCGGAAGCGGTCATAAATTGGGTGTTAATTGAAATAGGTACATTAGCGCCGGCTTCTTTGGTTCCATAGAGCTTATAGGTATAGGTCGTGCTTTTTACTAAATTCCCAGAAAGTGTATATGTCTCTTCTTTACTGGTCGTTCCATAATCAGGGTTATTGAAGTAATATTTTTTTAATGAGGTCCCATCGTTCACTGCGACTGAACTCATGGAAAATGCATTTTGTCCTGTCAACCAGCTCGGGGAATAAGTTATTGTCGTGAAAGGATTTGATTCACCGGGCCTATATACTTTCTGGCTTTTTACTGTAAAACAGCCTATAAAAGCATATGCATCGAATCGAAAATCGTATTCATAATTCGTCCTACTTCCGTCGTAATGGGTTATTTGAGATATTATAATTGGTGCATAATAAGAGGTCACTTTCCCTAACGCGTCTGTGAAGCAGTAAGAGTTTGCGTCTATTTTTCTATAACTTAAAATGCATCGATAGGTATTATCGGACAGTTTTTGCTCCACTTTTGATAGGGTGGGATTAATCGTACCGTTTGAACTCGGGTTCAAATCATAGGAAAACTTAAAAGATCGACCTGCAGAATCTGTTAGTGAAGTAAGTCTAATAACAGCATCACTATTGTCATTATCGATTGGAATTGGTTCAAGTATTGAGTTACCAAAGGCAGCAAAGCCATACTGAATCGTATTTCCATTTGGGTCTCTTACTATCATTGTTCCAGAATGTTTTTCGATCGATGTCCCATCCTTAAGAATAACTGCTGAAATTCGTTTCTCTTTGTAACGCCCTTTAGAGGAATCCCAGTTATAACCTTTATAAATGACTTTTACCCGCGAATCTCCACAATAACGCAAATGGGTACATTCCGGTTTAATTATACAATCATTGCTTTCGAAGCCCGGCGGCAGTGGGATAATATTTTCCAGGTTTCCATGCGACAGATCATAGGATGCTCCATTTGCCAAATAAAGACGTTCCTTATAAATATAGGGCATTGCCCAATACCAGCCTTGCGCAATATAAAAAGGATTAGAAGAATCTATCCCTCCTCCCTTATAAACTCTTACAAGGTCAAAACCCATTTTCCCCCGCCCGCTTAATGGAAAAACCGGGGATAAAATGTTAAGTTTCAAGCCATTCAGCAAAACATGCTCTTCTCCATCGCTTACATAATCCATATTTGAGCAAAACCCATTTCCGTCCCAATTGGAGGATATGCCAAGAACATACTCGCTGAAATGGTCCAATTCCGCTTCGATGTTTCCAGTGACGGGATCTATCTGTTGATTTTTCGTCAACTCCAAACGTTTTTCTTCGCGGTTGATATAATATAGCCTTACACTTCTGAAAGAATCTCCTTCCCGTAAGGAATCAGCATTAATTTTTAGTCGGACAATCGGCGCTTTACCTCGTTGAAATTTTAAGCCGTGCGGCCCAAAACGATAAGGTTGTGAAACCGGGCGGAACCCAAAGGGAACTTGGATTTGGGTTAGGTCCGGATCGCCCCACCCTACCGACAACTCTTTGTCTGTGGCTCCAGCGGGGATATCCATTTCCAAACCATAAAAGTTGACATGTCCACTCCGGCCCTTCTCCAGCTTGAAGGTGCGCATTTCCCCGGGACTGGCCAGGGACGGAGTAGCATAATATATCCCGCCCAGGAGCAGAATGATGACGAGCAAGATTTTCATGGTGGGTTTCTTCATCAGTTAAGCCTCCAAATATTTGAATTATCTTTTTTGGAAGATTATTCTATGGAAATATTTGTTCTCCTTCAAATACTGGGATACTTTCCTGATTAACCCTTTATTTCTAAAAAATATTCATCGTTTCATTACTTGTTGAAGGTCATCAGCTGTTCCATGATGATTGATGTAACAGGTCTTCCACCGAATTGGTCAACTTCCCGCATCAACCAAAATAAAAACCCCCGCTCCGGAAGAAGTGAGGTCGTGATATTATCAAATCTGGTAAACTAATCAAATATTTCCTATCCCCTGGCCGGTCATGCTGCCCAATACCCGAACGAAATTCCATCCACTCCTCCCCAGCCGGGTCATCCGAACGCCCAGGTTGGCGGCATGAGCCAAAATTTCACCGTTTTCCCTCATGATATTGTTGAAAGTTCAACAATGATTCCTTATAATAATAGTTGAAGATTCAACTATCGGAGGAGGCGGTTCCCATCCAAACCCTGGACAATCCGATCCTACGGGAGATCGGCATGCTCTCCCGGATCATCCATTCCAAATGCGATCTGAAGTACCGGGAATATCAACTGCAAAAGGGGCAATTCATCTTTCTGACCCGGATCTGCGAACATCCCGGACTGAACCATATTCAGCTGTCCAACCTGCTCAAGGTCGACAAAACCACCACCACCAAGGCGGTGCAAAAGCTGAGCGGCAGCGGCTATGTCCGCAAGGAGAAAGACGCCTCGGACAGCCGGGCGGCCAAATTATACCCCACCCCCCGGGCGCTTACGGTCTACGACCTGGTGATCGCGGTGGAGAACGCCCATACCGCGACCTGCCTGCAAGGGTTCACTCCGGAGGAGATCCGGCAAGCGGGCGCCCTAATCGAAAGAATGCGCCAGAATATGGAGTCCGTCTGGCAGGAGCTGAAACGGCCGAAAGGAGCGGATAACGAATGATTCGCAATGCGCGATCGGGTGACCTCGCGGCTATCATGGAGATTGTGAGAAAGGCCGGCCAGGAGATGCGGGCCGAAAACCGGGTGCAGTGGGATGAGAATTACCCGCGGCTGGAGGATTTTGCGCGGGACGTGGCGGAGGAGACCCTCTATGTGGAGGAGGAGGCCGGACGGATCCGCGGTTTTCTCTGTCTGAACTATCAGGAACCTGACGAATACCGGAACCTTCAGTGGTCGCTGGCCGAGCCGGCGCTGGTGCTGCACAGAATGGCGGTGGACAGCGCCTTTCGCAACCGGGGGATCGCCTCGGCCCTGATGCGCTTCGGGGAAGCGTTGGCCCGGAACGCCGGGGTGCGCTATCTCAAATCGGATACCTATTCTTTGAATCCCCAGATGAACGCCTTATTTATCAAGCTGGACTACCGCTTCGTCGGCGCGATTCAGGCCTTTGGCAGGCCGAATGTTTTTCATTGCTATGAAAAAGTCCTAATCCCGGAGTGAAGCCGGCCCGTTCCCCCGTTCACCCGAGCCGGTTCGCTTCGATAAACCGCTCCACCATCCCCGCCGGCACGTCCGGACCGCCGGCCCCCGCGGTCCGGAACTCCCGCAGCCGGCGGAGCAATTCCTCCCGCTCCATCACCTCTTCCAGCAGGCCCTCGCAGTCCAAAAAGCTCCGGGCCATGGCCGGGCTGTCGTCCAGTTCGGCGAGGAGCCGGTAGTTCCCGGCCAGGATCCGGAAGGCGGCCGCAAAGTCGCGGCCCGCGAAATGGTATACGGCCCGGTGCAGCGTGGGATGGAGAAAGCCGTCAATCAGAATGTAGCGCCATAAGGGAGCGTCGAACCCCTCCAGCCCGGCCGGCTGGCCCAGGCGTCGCTCGTCGAAGGCCGCGACGCGCTGTCGAAAAGCGGCATGGCTGGACTCGGCCAACGCACGGATTTCCCCCGCCGAATCCCGGCAGTGTTTGGCATAATTGCGGCGGTTGACGGCGTCAAGGTCTTCGTGAAACGGAACGGCCTTCCCTTCGGCCAGGGCCGCCAGTTTCCCGGCCGCGGTCAGGCGCCATTCGCCGAGATGGGCCAGGACATCCGGGAGCGTCCAATGATCATAGTCGCCCCGGGCCTCGGCCGCGGTTTCCACCAGACTGCCCAGCAGCTGTTCTTCCTGGCGCTGCGCCTGGTCCAGCAGCGATAGCAGTTTCACCCGGTATTCCATCGCCCGGTCCCCTTTCATTTCATTCCCCCAAGGCGCGCCCGTTCACGGGAGCGTTCCCTCCTGCTTCAGCAGGAGCAATTGTTTCAGGTCCGCCACGACGCGGTCGCCCGTGACCGGAATCATCAGCCAGACGGTGCCGTTGAACGGCTTGGCCGTCCGGGCCGGCGCCAGGATCGCTTCGTCCCACAGCCCGGCGCTGGTGGCCTCCAGCAGCGGCAGCAGCTCCTGCCGCAGGACCACCAGCGCCACGAAGCCGTCCCGCTCCGGGTACAAGGTGCAGAGCGACTTGCCGGATTTTTGATACTTTACGTTCCAGCCGGGTTTGGCGGAGCACCGGCTGTAGGCGATCTTCGGCCCGACCCGGTAGCGCTCCTGGAGAAAGCGGTTCAACTCCAGCCAACGGCCGCGCGCCGGTCCGTCGATATACCCGGTGAGCGCGGCCAGATCCGGCGCACGGCCGGCATCCAACAATAGATCCTCCGTTTTCAAACAGGCACCGCCTTTCGAAACCCAGGCCTACGTCAAAGTCATTCATAACATTTACTCCCGCAGAGGCGCGAAGGCGCAGGGTTTGACCATAAAAAAGCACTCAAAATTCTTATTTGAGGTTACGCTTTTTCTCCGCGCCTCAGCGTCTCTGCGGGAGAATAGCTTTTTGGTTTTTAGCGAAGCTTTTCTACCTTGTTCAATCAGCGTCACGAAGCCGGCCCAAGTCGGGTACAAGGTGCAAAGCGACTTGCCGGATTTTTGATACTTTACGTTCCATTTTCTCCCACAGAGGCGCAGAGGTGTAGAGTTTGACCATAAAAAAGCACTCCATCTATTCTTATTTCAGGTTTACCCTTTTGCTCCGCGCCTCAGCGCCTCTGCGCGAGAATAGTTTTTTGGTTTTTAGCGAAGCTTTTCTACCTTGTTCAATCACAGAACTTTGACGAGTTCCGGTTTCGAAACCAGTCACGGCTTGACCGATACCCGCCGCCTCACTTGAGCGGAAAGACGATCTTGGTCAGCAGCTCGCTCTCCGGCACTTCCTCCGGGGAATTGTAGTAAAACTCGTAGTACACGCCGGACGACACCAGGCCCTGCTCCTCCAGCCATTGGAACATGGCGTTGTAAACCGGCTCCATCCCTTGGTACGGGCCTTTATAAAGATAGGAAAGCTGCTTCCCGGCGGGAAGCTCGCCCGCTTGGATGGCCTCGCTGCCCGGAAGCGGCCTGGCCACCGGAAAGCCCATCGCCACGTCGAGATGCTCCATGTCCAGATTGTAATAGGCTGTTAAAGCCGCATTCAGCGGTTTTTCCCCCAGCCGGTTCAGGTACTCGATGACCGTTTGGCAGGCCTGGCCGATCTCCTGGGGCAACTGGCCCACCGTGGTGAACTTGCGGATGAACAGCAATGGCTGGGCCGGGGCTTCGCTCACTTCAAAATGGTAATCCATCATGACATCCTCCTTGGTTTTTCCCGATCATATCATGAGGAACCGGACAGCATCGTGTCATGTTTCGGAGGAATAGCGGCGGACAATTCCGGCGGCCAGATCCAGGAGGACTCTCCGGATATGTGGCGGGTTGACTACTTCCAGCCCGGGGCCGAAAGAGAGCAGGAACCCGTAGAGCCAGGGATTCTCGGGCATGACCGCCTTGACCATCAGCCGTTGGTCGTCCTCGCGGATCGCATCCTCGCCGAACCACTCCCGGACGGCGGCCGACAGTTCCCTCTCAAAGACCAATTCAAGCTGAATCGCGTTTTCCGGTTTCCACCACTCGTGCTCCCAAGGCAGCTCGTCCAAGGCGACCTCCCTGGGAACGAAGCGGGTCTCGGTCACGGACAGCTCCGTAATCCGGCCGAGCCTAAAAAGGCGGAAACCCTGCCGCGCTTCGCACCAGGCGTAGAGATACCAGCGCTGCCCCTTGAGCACCAGCGAATACGGCTCCACCAGCCGCACGCTGCTCTGCCCCGCCGCGTCGGTATAGGCCAGCCGGACCTGGCGCCGGTCGGCGATGGCCTGGCGCAACATCGCTAGGCGTTCCTTGACGGGGCCGGCGCCGCCCCACGGCTCCAGGTCGATGACCAGTTGATTGGTCTTGGCCTGAACCGTTTGCAGTTGTTCCGGGGAGAGCGTATTCCGCAGCTTCTCCAGCAGGACCGTATGCCGGGTATCGGGGACGCTGGAGGCCACGCCTTTTAAGGAAGCCACCAGCGCCGCCATGTCGTCGGGCGTCAACAGGCTGCGGTCCAGCCGGAAGCCTTCGGCGATCCCGATGCCGCCGCCCGCCCCCTGATAGGTGACGATGGGAATCCCGGCGCGGTCGATGGCGTCGACGTCCCGCAGGACAGTCCGCACCGATACCTCAAAAAGCTCGGCCAATTCCCGGGCGGGAATCCGGTCCCGCCGCAACAGCAGCACCAAAATGGCGATGAGTCGATCCAGTTTCATCGGATAACCTCTGTCGTGTCGAATTCGGCATCATCAGGAAATAATTGCCACAAGCTGTATTATAACACACTCTTGGGTTGCTTCCCAGAGCAGGGGAAGAAAAGTGCCGTGGCGGAATGATGGGTGGGCGATCGCGGGAGAAGGAGAAGAATGAGACGCCGGCCATCCGCCGGAAAGAGAACGGCCAGATCCCGGAATCAGGAGAGGAACAACGGAACGCTTTTTGCGGAGCCGGTCCTTAAAACAGCTTCTTGCTGTCCAACAGGATCGTCACCGGCCCGTCATTGACCAGCTCGAAAAGCATATGGCTGCGGAAGCGGCCCCGCGCCACCGTCAGTCCCTGACCGGCCACTGCGCTGCAGAACGCCTCGTAAAGCGCCTCGCCCAATTCTGGCGGGGCGGCCTCCGTAAAGCTGGGCCGCCGGCCGTTCCGGCAGTCCCCATATAATGTAAATTGAGATACGACCAATACCGGCAAACCCAGCGCCAGACAGGAAAGGTTCAACTTTCCCTGTTCATCGGGGAAGATCCGCAAATTGACGGCCTTTTCCGCCAGATAGGCCACATCCTCGGCGCTGTCATCCTGCCCCACCCCCAACAGGACCGCCAAGCCGGGGCCGATCGCGCCGGTGATCGCCCCGTCCACCGTCACTTGAGCCCGTTGCACCCGTTGAATGACTGCCCGCATCGCTTCCGCTCACCTCACCAGCCGGCTGACCCGGTAGACTCGTTCCACGCCCTCGACTTTTTTGACCCGTTTAAAGATGGCGGCGATCTGATCGGAATGAGCGATCTCCAAGGTGAGGTTGATAAAAGCGGTCCCGCCCTTGGAACGGGCCTTGGCCGCGCTCAGGTAGAGCTTCATCTCGGAAATGGCGTTCATGATATCGGTCAGGAAGTTGACCCGGTCCGCCCCTTCAATCTCGATGTCCACCGGATAGGAGGCACCCGCCTCGGTATCCCACTCGACCTCAATGATCCGCTCCCGGTCCTCGCTGACCAGATTGGGACAGTCCCGTCGGTGCACCGACACGCCCCGGCCGCGGGTGATGAAGCCGATGATCGGATCGCCGGGCACCGGATTGCAGCAACGGGAGAAGCGGACCAGCAGATCGTCGACGCCCTTCACCCGGATGCCCTGTCCGGGACGGCGCGTCTTGCGCCGCTCCTCACTCTCGGGCCGGGTGGTGACCCGCGGCGCAAAGTCCTTCTCGCCGCTCATTTTGCCGATGATCTGGTTGGCGGTGACTTTCAGGTCGCCCACCGAGGCCAACAGATCGTCGATATTGTTGAAGCCGAGTTTCTTGGCGGCTTCCAACAAAACTTCGGGACGCAGGTTCTCATGGACTTCCAGGTTGTGTTTGCGCAGTTCGCGTTCGAGGATCTCCCGGCCGGCCTGAATGTTCTCTTCGCGATCCTGCTCGCGCAGCCACTGCCGGATCCGGTTTTTGGCCTTCGAGGTTTTGACGAATTGCAGCCAGTCCCGGCTGGGACCGGAACCTTGCTTGTTGGTGATGATCTGGATGATATCGCCGTTTTTCAGCTGGTAATCCAGAGGGACCAGCCTGCTGTTGACCTTGGCGCCGGCGCACTGGTGGCCGAGGCCGGTGTGGATGCTGTAGGCGAAATCCACCGGGGTCGAGCCGGCGGGCAAACTTTTGACCTCGCCTTTGGGAGTGAAGACGAAGACCTCATCGACGAAGAGCCCGATCCGCAGAGTCTCCATGAACTCCTCGGTATCCTTCATCTCGCCCTGCCATTCGATGAGATGGCGGAGCCAGGCGACCTTCTCCCGCATATCCTTGTCGCCGGTGCCATCCTGCTTGTAGATCCAATGGGCGGCGATCCCGAACTCGGCGGTCTGGTGCATCTCCCAAGTCCGGATCTGGATCTCCAGCGGCTCGGCCTGAGGGCCGATCACCGTGGTATGCAAGGACTGGTACATATTGGACTTCGGCATCGCCACGTAATCCTTGAAACGGCCCGGGATCGGTTTCCACAGAGTATGCACGATGCCCAACACTTCATAACAGTCCTGGACCGTCGCCACGATCACCCGCAGGCCCAACAGGTCGTAGATCTCGGAAAAATCCTTCCCCTGCTCCTGCATCTTGTGGTAGATGCTGTAGAAATGTTTCGGCCGTCCCTGAACCTCGGCCTTAAGCTCCACTTCGGCCAGGGAACGCTGCAGCGTCGCTTTGACCTCTTCGATGATGCCTTCCCGCTCCTGCCGCTTTTTGGCGACCTTGCCGACCAGATCGTAGTAGGCATCGGGATCGATATAGCGGAGCGCCAGATCCTCCAGCTCCCATTTCACCTTGCCGATACCGATTCGATGGGCCAGCGGCGCATAGATCTCCAGGGTTTCCTTGGCGATCTTTTGTTGCTTCTCGGGGCAAAGGGCTTTGAGGGTCCGCATGTTATGCAGCCTGTCGGCCAGCTTGATGATGATCACCCGCAGGTCCTGAGTCATCGCCAGGAACATCTTGCGCAGGTTCTCCATCTGCTGTTCCTGCTTGCTTTGGAAGGCCAGGCGGGAGAGCTTGGTGACGCCGTCGACCAGCAGGGCCACTTCCGAACCGAAGCGTTTTTTGATCTCCTCCAGATCGTGTCCGGTATCCTCAACCACGTCGTGCAGCAGGGAAGCTTCGATCGAAGTCGTATCCATACCCAGGTCGTAAACGATGTTCGCCACTTCCCAGGGGTGCTGGATATAAGCCTCGCCCGACTCCCGTTTCTGGCCTTGATGGGCGTCAAAGGCAAAGTCATAGGCCGCCTTTACCCGCAGGGCATCGGCCTCGCCGCGATTCTGGGCGATTCTCTGCAAAAAATCTGCAAAGGACGTTGATGGTTCCACTTACTCGCTCCCCCGTCGCACGACATCCTTCAGGTTCAGCTGGATCTGAACCGAGCCGTTCCAATGGTTCTCCTCCAATGAGAAAGCCAGGTCCAACTCGCTGGTGCTGGCCAGCTCATCCAGGACGAATCCCAGATTGAAGCCGATCCCCTCCCGGGTCACCTGTTGGTCGGAGACCCGCAGTTTGAGGTGTTTGCCATTCTCGCCCACGCCTTTGTAGTCGACCAGGCGGACGGCCCGGCACCCGAAGACCGGGGTGGGATTGGCCGGCCCGCACGGCGCCAGCATCTCCAATTCTCTGGCCAGGTCCAGCGTGACCCGGTTCAGATCCAATAAGCTCTCGATATTCAGCATCGGCCGGAGATTTTCCGGAGTCAGATGCGCCTTGGCGTACTCCTGGAATGCCTGTCTGAACCCGGGGATCTGTTCCCGGGCGATGGAGAGTCCCGCGGCGAACTCATGGCCGCCAAAGCGGATCAGATGGCCGCTGCAGTGATCGATGGCGTTGAACAGGTTGAAACCGTGGATGCTGCGGCCGGACCCCCGGCCCTCGGCCCCGTCCAGCCCGATCAGGATCACTGGTTTATTATAGATCTCCACCAGCCGTGATGCCACAATGCCGATGACCCCGAGATGCCATCCCTCGCCGGCCAGCACCAACCCGTACTCCTCCGCCAGCTCCGGAGCGGCGGCCAGCATCTGTTGGGCCTCGGTCAGGACCTGGTTCTCGGTACTCTGGCGGTTCAGATTCTCCTTCTCCAACTGCTTGGCGAGATCCAGCGCCTGCACCGGGTCGTTGGTCAGGAAGAGGCGCACCCCGATGCTGGGATTGCCCATCCGGCCGGCGGCATTGACCCGCGGCGCCAACACGAATCCGATGTGGCCGCTGGTGATGGCCCGGTCGGCCAGGGCCGCCGTCTGAATTAAAGCTTGCAACCCGATGTTTTCCGTCTTTTGCAACTGCATCAAGCCATATTTGACCAGTACCCGGTTTTCGCCGAGCAACGGCACGATATCGGCCACGGTCCCAAAGGCCACCAGATCCAGATTGCTGAAGAGCCGTTCCCGGATCTCTGGGAAGGCGGTGGCAACCCCCTGGAGCAGCTTGAACGCGACGCCGACCCCGGCCAGCTGCTGGAATGGATAACCCTCGCCCGGCAGCTTCGGATCAATAATCGCATAGGCGGCGGGAAGCGTCTCCTGGGACTCGTGATGATCGGTGATGATCAGATCGACGCCCCGCTCCGCCAGGTAGGCCGCTTCCTCCACCGCGGTGATCCCGCAATCCACGGTGATGATCAGGCCGACGCCGCGCGCCAGGGCCTTCTCGATGGAGCTGAGATGCAGCCCGTATCCTTCTTCCAGCCGCTTGGGCAGATAATAAAGGAGTTTTCCCGGCAAGAGCCGGGCCAGTACCCGGATCATCAGCGAGACGGAGGTGATCCCGTCCACGTCGTAGTCGCCATAGATCAGGACGTATTCCTGATCCCGGATGGCCCGTCCGATCCGTTCCACCGCCCGTTGCATCATTTGGAATTGGAAGGGATCGTGCAGCTGATTCAGGGTTGGAGCCAGAAAAAGCTGGGCCGCCTGGGGATCGGAGAGACCCCGGTTCACCAGCAGCCTGGCCAGGAGCGCCGAGATTCCCAGCCGCTCGGCCAATTCGTCGGCGAGGTTATGAGGATGAGCGGCGATCCGCCATACTTTTCCGGTCATCGTTTCGTCCTGTCGTTTGATGAATTAGCAGCCATGTTAAAGTCTCTTTCCAACCGCTTCAGCCTGAAAAGGTTTAAAAAGTCGACTTTATCCCTTGCTTCTCTGAGCTTTTGTATTCACCCTGTCCTTCGGACAGGATTTATTACAACGCTTTTAGGGAGCATACGCTTTATTTAAGTATTGGCATAAAACGGGATTTCAAATCCAAAAAACCGCTTGCAACATATAACAAGAGCCGGCGGAATCGTCCGTCACGCCGACTGTTTAAAGATTATTCGTCATGATTAGACACATTCCTGCTAAATCCTGCAACCGGCCAAAGTTTTCCCGCAAATCAAAGAAACGGGATGATCGCTCGTCCCGTTTCTTTTTGAAAATACCGGTATGGCCAGCCGCCCTACGCCTCGGTCCGGTCCTTCTCGCGGATCTCCACCCGCCGGATCTTCCCGCTGATCGTTTTGGGGAGCTCCGCCACGAACTCAATGACCCGGGGGTATTTGTAGGGCGCGGTGACCCGTTTGACGTGCTCCTGAAGCTCCTTCACCAGCTCCTCGCCGGGCTGGTAGTTCTTGGTCAGCACCACGGTCGCCTTGACGATCTGGCCCCGCAGCGGGTCGGGAACGCCGGTGACGGCGCACTCCAGGACCGCCGGATGCTCAATCAGGGCGCTCTCGACTTCAAACGGCCCGATCCGGTAACCCGAACTCTTAATGACGTCATCGGTCCGGCCGACGAACCAAAAATAGCCGTCCTCATCCCGCCAGGCGGTATCGCGGGTGTGATACACGCCGTCGTGCCAAACGCTTTCGGTCATCTCGCGGTCGCGGTAGTAGCCGTCAAAGATGCCCACCGGCGTGTAAATGTCGGTCCGGAAGATGATCTCGCCCACTTCGCCCACTTCGCAGGAGCGGCCTTCCTCATCGACGATATCCACTTCATATCCGGGGGAGGGCTTGCCCATCGAGCCGGGGCGCGGCTCCATCCAGGGGAATGTCCCCACCGCCATGGTGCACTCGGTTTGTCCGTATCCTTCCCGCAATTTGATCCCGGTCAGCTTGAGAAACTGGTTATAGATCTCCGGATTGAGCGGTTCGCCGGCGACGACGCAGTATTTCAATTTCGAGAGATCGAATTGGGAAAGGTCCTCTTTGATCAGATACCGGTAGATGGTGGGCGGCGCGCAAAACGTGGTCACGCCGTGTTTGGCGACCATCGCCAACAGATCTCTGGGGATGAACTTCTCGAAGTCATAGACGAAGACCGCGCTGCCGGCCAGCCATTGCCCATAAATTTTTCCCCAGACCGACTTGGCCCAGCCGGTTTCGGAGACCGTCAGGTGCAAGCCGCCATCCTCCACATTCTGCCAATACTTGGCCGTGACGATATGTCCCAGCGGATAGGTGAAATTATGCCGGACCATCTTGGGAAAGGCGGTGGTCCCGGAGGTGAAATATAATAAGGAAATATTGTCGTTCCGGGTCATCGCTTCTCCGGTCGGCTTCTCAAAATGGGAGTCGGCCTTCGCCATCTCCGCGTCAAAGTCCAACCAGCCTTCCCGGGACCCGCCGACCAGGACCTTGGTTTGCAAGGATGGCGAATCGCCTTGCGCCTTCTCGACATGCTCGATCACTTCGGGGCTGGCGACGCAGACGATCATTTTGATATCGGCGGCATTATTCCGGTAGACAAAGTCCTTGGCGGTCAAAAGGTGGGTGGCGGGGACGGCGATGGCGCCGATCTTATGCAACGCCAACAAGCTATACCAGAATTCATGGCGGCGTTTTAGGACCAACATCACCGGATCGCCCTTGCCGATCCCGGCGCTGCGAAAGAAATTGGCAGCCTTGTCGCTGTAAAATTTGAGATCGGCGAAGGTAAAGTTGCGTTCCTCCCCCTGGTCGTTACACCAGACGATCGCCACCTTGTCAGGGGATTGTTCCGCCAGTTCATCGACGACGTCATAGGCGAAGTTGAAGTTGTCCGGAACCTTAATCTCAAAATTCTCGCGGAACTCCTCGTAAGAGTGATACTCCCCGCTGGTATACTTATGTAACAGCATCTGTTCTCTTCCTCTCAAAAAATGATGGCTAAAAATTTAGCGGTCTTGCCATGCAAAGCTTTCATGCCGTGCGGCACCCCGGAGTCAAAATAAAGCGAATCCCCTTCATTCAGGATCACTTCGTGCTCTTCCAGCATCACCCGGATGGAACCCTCCAAAACATAGTTGAATTCCTGGCCGGGGTGGCTGTTCATGTGGATGGGGGAATCTTTCGGCTCCGGCTCCACCGTGACCAGAAACGGCTCCGCTTTCTTATGGGCGAAATTATAAGCCAGGCTTTGATATTTGTAGTCCTTGCGCCGCTCCACCGATACGCCTTTTCCCTTCCGGGTCAGGGCGTAGAGTCGCAGCCGTGGTTCTTCGCCTGTGATCAGGCTCGCCAATTCGATATTGAACCGGTGCGCAATCCGCATCAGGACGCTGACCGGAATATCCCGCTCGCCGCCCTCGTATTCCCGGTATAGTTCCACGGGGACCTCGCATTCTTTGGCCAGAACGTCCAGCGGAACCTCGAATATTTCCCGCAACTCTTTAATCCGCGCCGCAATCTGACGAATCTCCTCTTCCACAGCCACCACTCCTTCTTGTTCATAGCCGATATAGGGATCAGCCCACTTCGCCTGTTTCAAAAATCCGCGCCGTTCAACGGCTGGAGAACTTTTGGAAATAAAACCTTATTGAAGCATTTTTGCTCATCGTATATAGTTTATAGAACCATCCCGAATCATTCAATCAGAAATTTTTAGTAATATTGTTCGACATTATTTTAAAATCTACCTTCCGGATCCCATACTTTTATTTTACATGCAACGACATGAATCCCCATCCAAAGTCCGTAACCAAAATTTCATCTTTGCCTAAGCTGGAGGGTAGACCTTGCAACACGGACTCAGTGTTGACATACTGCAATTCCTTTGGTTATACTGAAAAAAGTGTCGTCCCGGCTTAAAAAAAGCGGTGTTTTGCAATTATTATTAGTTTCTAGAAATTAATGGCAGGTGTTGATGAAAACCTCGCTTAACCCAAAAGCAGGTCAAATGATGAAATAATTGCAAAACCGCCTAAAAAGGCAGGAATCGTTCATGAAACTATCCGATAAACTATCCCGTTCGAATGTCTCTCGTCACAAACTTCTGATTGCGCTCCTTCTTTTGTTCATTCTCTCCTGCGCATACTGGACTTTGAATGTCTGGAACAACGAAACCCAAACGGACCGGCGGCAGTATACCGCGGCCAAGGTATCGATGGTGATGGGGTTTTTCAATAATCGCGATCCGGAGATCCATGCCGCCATCATGAGCACTTTCGATCCGGTCCTGGTGGCGATCGTCATCGGTATTGAGAGCAAGTACCGCTCCGATGTGATCAGCCCCAGAGGTTGCCGCGGCCTGATGCAATTGACCCCTGACAAGCTCGCCGACTGGCGCAACAAGCAAAAAAACATCGAAGTCGGCGCCTACTATCTGCAAAACTTACTGACCCGGTTTGGCTCCATGGAGTTGGCCATCGCCGCCTACAACGCCGGGCCCGAGGCCGTCATCCGTTACCGGGGGGTTCCCCCTTACCAGGAAACCCGGCGGTACGTGGAGAAAGCCAAATTTTACACCATGATGTTTGATCAGATCGTCTGCTTCGAGACGGGATTGGTCCATTCGGAGCAGCGGAATCAGCTCATCCCCAAAACGCTTTAAGTAAAAGTAGGAAAAATCACTGAAGCACGGACGCGCCGTTGCCTCCGCGCCGCAATTGGGGCTTGCGGAGCCCTCGCGTCGGTACGGGACTACACAAATAGAAAAGAGCCTTCGCGAAAAGGCTCTTTTCTTATTCCTCCAGGTTCCGCTCCCGAAGATTTGCGAAACCGGATGCCATTCCCGTATTTCCTGCACCCAAGCCGGGATCGGCGCCGGCCGTCCGGTGCGGTTCACACTCAGATCCCTTCCAATTTGCTGAGCAGCTCTTCCAACTGCCGCGAACTGCGCCGGAGCGAAACCAGGCCCTCGTTCTCGGGCGGGGCCGGAGGCGAGGGACGCTCGCCCGACTGCCCGGACGGGAAAATCTCCGGCAAAATGGATTTACTCTGCGAAGACTCAACCGTTTGGAGCGGCGTTGGCCGGGGCATTTCCGGTTCAGGCGCGGGACGGTCCTCGGCCGCGGCCGGCTCGGGTTCCTGGGCTCCGGGGGAAACCGCCGCTGGGGAGGTTGTGGCGGAGACCGGATGGGCGCCGAAGTTAGCCAGGTGCCCCATTTTCAAAAGATTCACCAGTGAACTCCGGCCGTTTTCATCCACGATCTCAATGAAACCGGGCATGGCGCCGTTGCCGATCCCAGCCGGCAATTTGGCGGTTTCCTGGACTTCCACCGGCGCAGCGGAATTCTCCCGCGCCCCGGCGGCCGACGGCGCCGCTTCCTGCCGGGAGGCGGCCTCCTGCTCCAGCGGAGGCGTCCGGAAGGACGAAGCGGTTTTCTCCGGGGTCACCGCGGGGTTGAGCGGTTGTTTCAGCCGGTCCAGTTCGATGATGATATTTTGATCGCCGATGGTAATGGTTTTTTGATTGGAGCGGGGCTCCTCCGGCTTGGCGGGTTCGGGGTTCGGCCCCGTTCCGGCGGGAGCCGCGGTTTCGGGGGCCGGGATCAATCCCAATCCCGCCAAGGCGTCATTGATCGGGGTCCAGGTCTGCTTGATCATGACCTTCATCGCCCCGACTACGTCCAGGGGCGACGCCCCGGAACTGACCAACACCCGCAACCTGCCCCGTCCCTCGGACCAAGCCGAATCCCAATTGACAAACGCGGACGGAAAGACCGTCGCAAACTGCCCTTCGAAGGAACGCAACATGTCAGCCAAAGAACCCACTTCGGGGCTTTCCAGGTGAATCTCCACCCCGATCTCCCCGCCATAGTCGAAAAACTCGTAATGAATGCCCCGCGGCCACCAATCCGGCCGCAGAATCCGGTACCGGCCGGCCTTGCCCCGGGGCTCGAAGCCTTCAATGGCGATGCGCGAATACGCGGCGATCACCGCCTCAAACTCGGGACGGGCGACGACCGGCGCGGCCGGAGTTCGGATGGGCGCGACGCTGACCGCGCCGCAGACCACCATTTCCGGCAGGTACACCGCTTCCCCGTCCGTTCCGCTATACCTGCGGATCACCACCAGCCGCACATCCAGATCGCTGTGCTCGCGGATGAATTGGAAAGCCTTGATCAGCTCCTCCGGCGCCTGGTCGGCCACCATGACCAGCCGGACCTTCCCGGCCCGGAGATAGGATTCGCAAGACTGCCAGCAACTTTCCAAGCCGTATTCATCGTCGGGGTCGTCCAGGAATTGCCTGAGCGCTTGCTCCAGCGCGCCATCCAGCCTTTGATTCAGCTGGGCCGGGGTCAGCCGGGCCAGCTCCGCGATGAACTCGAAGACCTGCGCGAAAAATTGGCGGCTGACCGGACGGTCGTCGATCCGCTGGACCTTGACGATGGACAAATGGCCATCCCAAGCGACGAACAACGAATCCAACGGGTCCGTCCCCGGCAGCTCCGGATGGGAGCGGACCAACGCCAAGGGCGGCTCCGTCTCAACCTGCAACAATTCAGGATGGAGTGTGACCAATTCCCGAAGTTCGATCGGATCGGCAAAGCCATGCGGAACCATTCGGATCGAACCGGAACGACCGCAGTACACAATCGGCATTCCCATTTACCCCCCTACCGGATAGACACAGCTTTTTTGTGGAAATGATGGCGTAAAATTGTACGATAGCATTTTGATAAAGCGTAAACGGCTTTGTTCGCGAAAGGCGCGGTAAAGCGTTCGCGCTTTTCGCTCCAAACCCGTCAACGCTTTCGCAAAATGCTGGGATTACACAGTTTTTTCTCTCTCCAATATAGCACAAATATTACCAAAATTAAACCATGGACCAGAAAATTATGAAACATTTGGAAATCCATCGCTTTGAGAGCTTTTTGCACAAAATTTGCGCGACTTTCGGGAGAGGCGTTTGGTGTCAAACCCGCGCCGAACCTTCGGGGGGGCCAATGGATGGATCCGGACCGTCACTGCGGGAAAACATCCCGGTTCCCAAAGCGCGGACTTACCCCCATAAAAAAATGGGCTCCCCGGAAATCATTCCGGGAAGCCCAGATGAGAGCGTCCGCCAAACAGCCCTGTTTCAGAAGCAGTTTTGAATCAACGGGCCCGGCTACTGCCGCCAGAACGACAGATCCTTGCCCAGGAAGGCTTCCAATTCTTTTGTTTCCGCCTCAAAATAGCGATACAATTGTTTCCGGAGCGTCTCATCGAGGGAAGAAATCGGAGAGCCCTCCTTGGCCAGCAGGGTGTTCTTCAGGTTTTTCAGCAAGGATTGGGTCTTCCACCCTGTCTTCGCCTGAATGAAATCCCGGGTCTTCTTGAGCAGCGGATGACAGTAAAAAAGCCGGCTCAGTCCGGACGAGGTCGAAACCGTCCGCTGGTTCCGGTAGACATTCAACTCAAACGGATAATCTCCCGGCACGCCGAGAAAATCCAGGATCACCCGGAGTTGGGCTTCCACATCCTGCACGAACTCCTCAAACAGGATGAATTGGAAGCGATCGGGCGCGAAGTATTGCTGATACCGCCGAATGGAAAGCAAATAGCTGCTCTCCTTCAAATATTGAAAGCCGTAGGGATGATGATAGTACTCCAGCGACTTGGCGATCCGGCTCGGTTCATCGCGATCAATCGCCTCTGCGAAGGGCAGATCTTCGAACTGATGGTTGCGCAACATGCAATAATGCGAATACGCCCGTTCGACCGGATTTCTGAGCATGAAAATGAATTTGACATCCTCCCCCAAGTCCTGGCGGATTCGTTCGGGACAGCGCTCATCGACTGCGTAAACCGGAGAAATATCGCCAATCGCGGTTTCGTCTTTCACGTCGGCATAGTACTTCCCCTCATACCAGTCTACTCCCTTTTCATAATCCTGCGTAAAGAAACGGGTTTCTTTGATGGTGGGCAGATAGATCCGGGGATGTTGGATGAGCAGGTAATACAAGTTCGTCGTCGCCGATCGGGCTGCGCCCGGGCAAATAAAATTCGGGAGCATTCTCCTCCTCCAATTCACCGTTTATGGTCTTGCTTCCTAAAATAAGGCGGCGGCCGGGATTCCCAGGGGCTATCCCCCGGGATCCCAGCCTCCGTTTCACCAAGCCTTAAAGATGACGCCCCGATCCTGCAAAAGCTCTTTGACTGCGCCAACCGCGGTCTCCTCCGAGTTCACAGCCGGTATTTGCAGGTCATAGCCGCTATCGCCGCCTTCCTCGCCGACCCAAACCGTTTCGATCCGGCCCGCCTCAATGACGGTCCGGATCGCCGCCAGATCCTCGGGGCTCAGTTCGGCGGCGGTGATGATCAGGATCACTCCGGCGTCCAGCAAAATACGGGCGACCTCGGTCATCCTGCGCAGCTGTTCGGGGCGGCGGTTGTTGGCGCTTTTCCCGAGGTCGGCGCTCGCTCCGGATAGGACGTTGCCGGTGCCCCAGAAATAAACGATCTTCCCTTCTTCAAACAACTTTTTCTCCAGCGCCCTCGCCAACGTTTGCTTCCCGACGCCCTCCGGGCCGGTGATAACGATCAGCGTGGCCCGCTGATTGTAGCGCTCCGCCCGCTCTTCCGGCAGAATGACGCTCTTTTCCCCCGGCTCGTGGCGAAGCGGCAGCCTCTCCCGGAGCGGCGCCGGCTGTTCCTCCAGCGCCTCGTCCACGATGCCGCCCCCGGCGATCTCGTAGCGGTCCACGATCACAAACCGTCCCGTTTGCGCCAGCTCCCAAGCCTGGTCGAAGGCTATCGCTTTTTTCAGTTTCAGGATGCATTCGGCGACTTCATGACGGGCCACCCAGTCCCGTTTCCCCGCCTGCAAAGTCGCGGCATCCAGGACCCGGACGATCTCCTCGATCCGGAACCCCATCTTTGCCGTACCCAGTTTCAAAACGTACTCCTTCTTCGGTACCAGCGGCTCTTTCCCCAGCCAAAACAGGTTCACCTTCACCCTGGAAGTAACCCGGGGCCGCGGCTCCCCGGCTTTGCATACCAAGTCGCCCCGTTTCACATAGATCTGTTCTTCCAGCGTGAATCCTGCGGCCCAGCCGGCCTCCAGGCACTGCGGCGTCTCCCGGTTAAATCCTTCCAGCGTCCGCACCCGGCTGGTTTTCCCCGACGGGTAAAAGACGACCTCCTCCCCGGCCTGCAACCTCCCGGATTCAATGGTGCCGGCAATGATGCGCCGGTTGTCCCCCTTGCGGGTAAATTTATAAACTCCCTGTACCGGCATTCGAAAGGGCTGGGACACCGGGGGTTTGCTCGATTGAAAATGATCCAGCTCCTCCAGGACCGTCCGCCCGGTAAACCAGGGAGTGTTCGCGGAATGCCGGGCAATGTTGTCCCCCTCCATCCCGCTGGTGGGGATATAAGCCGAGGGGATGATCCCGATCCGCTTGAGGAAATCGGCGTACTCCTGGACCGTCTTTTCGAACCGCAGCCGGTCGTAAGCGACCAGATCCATCTTGTTGACCAGGACCGCAACCTGCCTGATGCCGAGCATGGACAGGAGATAACCGTGCCTCCGGGTGTTTTCCCGGATCCCTTCCGCGGCGTCGATGACCAGCAGGGCCGCTTCCGCCCGGGAAGCCCCGGTCACCATGTTCTTGAGGAACTCGACGTGGCCGGGCGCGTCGATAATCATGTAATTCCGCAGCCTGGTCTTAAAAAAACAGCGGGCCGCGTCGATGGTGATGCCCTGAGCCTGTTCATCCTTGAGCGCGTCCAGCAGAAAAGCATATTCAAAAGGCTTCGCATTCCGTTTACAAGTCTCCCGGACCTGTTCCAACCGGCCCTCGGGCAAGGAATCGGTATCGGCCAGCAGTCTCCCGACCACCGTGCTCTTGCCGTGATCCACATGGCCGACGATCACGATATTCATATCTTCCATGGTTCACAGTTCCTTTCGCGGGGTTCACATATATCCTTGTTTCCGCAGCTCCTCGAGCCCGCCGCCGTCTTCCTTGTCTTGGGCCCGCCCGGACCGTTCCGCGACCCGCGAGAACTTGCCGGATTTCAGCTCCGCGACGATCTCCCCGACATTCTTGGCAGTGGATTCCACCGGGTTGGTGCAAGGGGCGCAACCCAGCGAACGGTAGCGTCTGCCGTCGCCCTGGTCAAAATAGAGCGGAACCACGGGGATCTTTTCTTTCCCGATGTATTCCCAGATATCGACCTCGGTCCAGTCCAGCAGGGGATGGATCCGGATATGGGTCCCGGGGGCAAAATCGGTCTTATATTGATTCCAGAACTCCGGGGGCTGCTCTCCGATATCCCAGGTGTTATCCAAGTCCCGGGGCGAAAAATACCGTTCTTTGGAACGGCTGCCTTCTTCGTCGGCCCGGATTCCGGCGATCACTCCGGTAAAAGGCTCGGTGTTCCGGTCCAATTCGTACTTCCCGGTATCATGGTTCAGCCGGTGCCGGGGCCAGGCGCCGCTGAGGACCTGCTTCAAGGGTTCGGTCTTCAGATTCTTGCAGCATTGAATGCGCGTGGTCCGGTGATCGGGAAAGGTCTGCTTTTGATCCAACGCCTCCCGGTTTTCCCCGTAGATCATGTCCAACTTCCATTCCAGGGCCAAGCGGTCCCGGTATTGAATCATTTCGGGAATCTTGTAATGGGTATCGATATGAATGAGCGGAAACGGCACATGCCCGAAAAAAGCCTTCCGGGCCAGCCATAGCAGGACCGTGCTGTCTTTTCCGATCGACCAGAGCATGCAAAGATTCTTAAAGGAAGCATACGCTTCCCTCAGAATATGCACGCTGGTGTTCTCCAACTTCTCCAGATGTTCCATAATCTTCCCGCCGTTATCATTTAATTTTTTGCAGGACACCGGGCCGACTCGGGGCCAAACCAATAAAAAACTCAGCGGGGCCCGGCAGCTCAAGAATTGAAAGAGTTCTTTCGCTGCACCGCCGCTAAGATCGTGAGGCGGATCCATTGGTTTTCCTAGAGTAAACCGCTATCCGAACGCTTGAATTTCATAAACGAACCAAAACCAGTCTCCTCCGGCCATTCCTTGAAAGCCAAGGACCCGAAGGACCGTTTCGGCAGAGACTCGCCTCAGGTCAATATGCCGCAGTAATTCTCAAAAGTACAAAAACCGACTGCAATATAGACATATTTAAGGAACGGACTCATTTTCTGCAGAATTTTCTGCGCGGCTTCCGAAACGGAAAACCGTTCGGTGTCGATCACCAGATCGGGATGGTCCGGTTCCTCGTAAGGGGAAGTAATGCCCGTGAATTCCCGAATCTCATGATTGAGGGCTTTGCGGTAAAGTCCTTTGGGATCCCGGGCGATGCAGGTTTTCAAATCGGTTTTCACATAGATCTCCACAAAATTGTCGCTGCCGATTTTTTTCCTGGCATACTCGCGCATCTTGCGAAACGGCGCAATAAAACAGACCAGCGTAATGATGCCGGCATCCTTAAATAACGCGGCGACCTCGACGATCCTTCGAATATTCTCATTCCGCTCGGCCTCGGAAAAGCCCAGATCCGAATTGAGCCCGAGCCGGATGTTATCCCCGTCCAGACGATAAACCGATTTCCCCCGTTTGATGAGTTCCTTCTCCACTTCCACCGCGATGGTGGTTTTCCCGGCTCCGGATAAGCCGGTCAGCCACAGGACCAAGCCGTGCTGATTCAGATTTTTGCAGCGTTCATCGTAGGAAACTTTTCCTTCGGCCCATGTCAGATTGTTGGGGCATGGATTCCCAACCGCCAAAGCGAACCCCCTCCTTCCGTGATCCGTGTTGAACCGCTCTCTTCCCATCCGGAAGGTTCAACATCGCTCTACGCCATGAACTTTCATTTCACCGGCAGCGATAGTGAAATAAATTTTTTCACAAAGATTGCATTCCCAAAGCCGCATATTTGGGCTTAAAGAAATAGCTTCTAAATAAGTTGACGGTGCGGCGCCGAAAATTGTTCATTTCCGGCCGGAAATTTTTGAAATTTGACTTTTTTCTCTTAGCAGGAAGGAAGTGGGAACTGGAGCACCAGCTCATTCGGGTTAACACAGTGGGGAAGAAATGATAATCGGGGCGGCGTCTTGAAACTTCTTGCAACAGACGCTTCAAATTCTGATATAATTGTATCAAAATTGGAGGGATGCGAATGCAGCTTCAGACATTTTGGCAGAAAAACATCATGGTCGTTCTGGCACTCTGGTGCCTGCTCGCCCTGGGGATCCGGCCGGGCTGGGCCGGGTTTGGCATTGGCTGCCTGATCTGGTTGGCATGCCTTATCTTTACCGCCTCCCCCGTTTTCTGGAACCTGTTGGCCGGTCTGAATCCCGATCCGGTCAAAGCCGAACGTTTTCTGAAACAAGCCATCGCCTCCGGCGCCAGGATCCCCCAGCCCTACATCGCCTTGGCCGTGATTTATACCAAGCAGAGTCGCTGGGCGGAAGCCCTGCCCCTCGTCGAGCAGGCGATGCTATACTCCGCGAAAAAGATCCTCCCCCAGTTGCGCATCCGATTGGCCTCGCTGCATCGGGAATTGGGGCAGATGGAAGCGGCGCTCGCCATTCTGGAGGAGCTGGCCGGCCAGGGCTACCGCGACGTCTCGCTCCATATCAATCTGGCCCGCACCTACCAGTTGACGGGGCGTTTCGACGAAGCGCTGGCCGCGGCGGATAAAGCCCGCTCGCTGGATCTGTCCAATCCCCAGCCGGTCTTGATCGCCGGGCGGGTGCATTTTGATAGCGGCGACTACTCCGCCGCCAAGGCCGACTACGAGTGGGCCATCGACCACCTTTCCTGGCCGGTGGAGTCATTTTATTGGCTGGGCCGCGCCCAGCTGGAATTGCTCGAGTACCGGGAAGCCGTGGAGAACCTGACCAAAGCCGTCGAGCGCATCACCGAAGAACCCGATCTGTCGGACGTGCCGGTGGCCGAGGCCCAAAAGTGGCTGGAGAAAGCCGTCATTCTGGCCAAAAGCGCCGAACCCGCGCCGGAGTCCGACGTCGCGGAGAGCCAGGCCCAATAATTTTCCTTTGATGAGTTGGCCGTGGGCCCGTTCCACGGCCAAACCCCACCCCTCCAATCCAAACCACCCGGGATTCATGGGGGTGTTCGTTGCCCCCGACCCCGCCTTCGCCGGCCTGTGGCAAGAACCAAGGCCCGGTCCCCAACTTGCAAGCCCCCGGCGCCTCAAAAAATTTAGACGATTATCAAGTTAGCTCCGCTCACTTACGAAGGGATCGAAGGATAGTCATGGCCTTGTTAGGCGGATACGTGACCGGGTGGAGGAGCTGAAAGAGAACGTTTTGTGAATCACGGCTCGCTTTGGGTGACTGAAAGAGCTCATTCAGTCGCTCAGCAAGCTCATTTTGTGAATAAGAGAGCTTGCTCAGTCATTCAGCGAGCTCTTTTTGTGGATGAGCGAGCTGGTTTTGTGAATAAGAGAGCTCGCTCAGTCGCTCGGCAAGCTCTTTTTGTGGATAAGCAAGCTCGTTTTGTGAATGAGAGAGCTCGCTCAGTCGCTCGGCAAGCTCTTTTTGTGGATAAGCAAGCTTGTTTTGTGAATGGGAGAGCTTGCTCAGTCGTTCAGCAAGCTCTTTTTGTGGATAAGCAAGCTTGTTTTGTGAATGGGAAAGCTTGCTCAGTCGTTCAGCAAGCTCTTTTTGTGGATAAGCCATCTCTTGATTATAAAGTTAAATCCGCAAGAAAGTACGTAAGCATGATAGGGATTCGATCTAGCTTTCCTCCTCTCTCTTGGCTCTCCCCGAATCGGGGAGAGTAACCACCATTCTCCGCAGCCTAAAGGCCTTTGGGCCCCGGAGCCCGATGGTTTCCCTGCCCGATTCGGGCAATGTCGTCAAGCGATGATTACATATCTTGGAATTTGATTTCAACGGTGCCTACGATGTAGACGATATGCGGGCCAACCGGGGCATGAATGCCCCGGCTACAAGATGGAAGCCTTCCGTGGCTAATTTTCAGCAAAATATTTTATCCCGTTTTTTAGGGCCTTTCAAGGTCCTTTCGTCTTGTAGCCGGGTGATTTATCGCCCGGTTGGCGTTCAATTTCGTCAGCTAAATTTTTCCACGATAGCTTGATGACATTGCCCGATTCGGGAAGGGCCGAGGGTTAGGACCATAGACGTCCATGACTTATCCTTCAATCCCTTCCGTGAGTGAGCGGAGCTAACTTGATAATCATTAGCCATCTATTTTTGTGGATAAACGGATCCGTTTAACGTGATTCATGGTTTTGGCTGTGGATAAGTCAGGGAAGCGCGGCTAAAGCCGGGTAAAGTCAGAGGGTGAGCGGAGCTAAGTTGATACTTTAGTAAAATTTATTTATTAAATCCCGGTTAAATCCATTAAAAACCCATGAAGCCCATCCGATGATGAAACCATGAAACAGCAAATTTCGGGTGAAGCCATGGGACCCCTCCAAACGGTCAAAGGGAGCCCGCCCGGCGGGATGATTTCGCGCCCATCCCGGCGGCGGGCGGCAGCGTTGCGAGAAAGCGAAGCCAGCTTCAGAGCGATCTTCGACCATGCCGGGCTCGGCATTGTCCTGGTCGAAACGGAGCAGTGGCGAATCGCCGAAAGCAATCCGGCCTTCTCCGCCCTCAGCGGCTATACCGCTGCGGAGTTGCGGAACCGCTCGCTCTTGGAGCTATTCCCCGAGGCGGACCGGGCTTTTCAAGAAGACCTGTTTCGGAAGCGGCTGGCGGGGGAGTCCGGCGATGGGCAACTGGAACAGAAATATGTGCACCGTAGCGGCAGGATCATCTGGGCCAACGTAGCCTGCTCCATGATTCCCCGTCCCGACGGGAGCCCCCGGTTTTTGCTGATCATGATCAACGATATCACCGCGCGCAAGAAGACGGAGGAAGCCGCCTCCCAAGCGTTGGCCCTCGCGGAAGAGTCGCGCGCCCGGGCCGAGCGGCTGGCCTGCACCGACTGTTTAACCGGCCTCTTGAACCAGCGGGCCTTGATGAGCCGGCTGAACGCCGAACTGAACCGGGCCCGCCGTGAACATTTGCCGCTCAGTATCATTCTGATCGATCTGGATTATTTCAAGCAGATCAATGACACCTACGGCCATCTTGCCGGGGACCTGGCCTTGAAGACCTTCGCGGCCTGCCTGGCCGCGAACTGCCGCCCCGATGATTTTGTGGGCCGGTATGGCGGCGAGGAGTTCATCGTCTGTCTGCCGGAGACCGCTGCAACGGAGGCGGTCGGAGTCGCCGAGCGGTTGCGGTCCGCCATGTCGGGGCTGGCCATTACCCTGCCGGACGCGGCGCTGCCGATCGAGGTCACCGCCAGTTTTGGCGTGGCCACCTTGAGGGCGGGGTCCGGGATCACGCTGGAGCGGTTGTTCCACCGGGCCGATCAGGCCATGTACCAAGCAAAACGGGCGGGCCGTAACCGCGTTCAAGTTTATTCCGGCCCGGAACCGTTCCCGCTGGCGGAAACCTCCCCTCCCGGACCGCGCCGCAAAGGCAACGCTCCCTGAATGTTCTTTCCGGACGAAAAACCGAAAAAACCTTACCCCGAATTGGGATAAGGCTTTTGCTATGCTCCACCGAACGCTGTCCATTCCTACGCTTTCCTCATCCTGGGAAACCGGAAACGCGCCCCCTGGCGGAGGGCCTCCAACCGCCGCAACAGCAGGTAGGTGAATCCAAAGGCCAGGCAGGTGGCAAAGGCCAGCACGCCGGCGTCGTTCATCGCATAGGCCGTCAGGCCGCCCACCAGGATGGCCCGCCAAACGATCCGGTCTTCCTCCCGGAGCAGGCCCTGACGGAGGATCAAGCGGTTGACCACTCCCACGCCCAGGGCCAACAGGATAATCCGCATCCAGGGGCTGAAGAGCGTCAGCTTGATATCCATCTCGATCTTGCGGCCGATGATCATTCCGACCTCCACAAACCGCTTGGAAAAGAACAGCCCGACGAAGCGGCCGATATGGGTCTGCTGGTCGGGATGGCGCCAGAAATCCCACAGGCCTACGGTCAAGAGCACCGCGAACCCTCCCGCCAGCACCAGCCAGAGCCGCTTATCCCGCCAATGCAGCCGGTAGAGCAGGACCAGATAGAATGAGAACGCGACCGTTCCGGCGATGATCCCGCCGAATTTGGCCCCCAGTTGCGGCCAGCTCAATACGAAAAGGGTGATTCCCAAGACCGCCAATACCGGCCAGTTGCGCCGGGTGTAGCGGCGCAGCAGATCCCCCAGCAGCAGCGCGGAGGCGATGAACGGCCCCATGAACTCATTGCCCATGCCGTAGTAGCGGGCTCCGGCCGCGGCGCTATACCCAAGCGCCGAGAAACGGATCAACTGCCAGCCCAGCAACTGATCGACAATCAGAATTCCCCAGGTAAGGAAGGAAAGGACCGTCACCCGCAGCAGCAGCGGCTTGATCTGCAGGGCCAGGACAGTCAGCAGGAGAGTTAAAGTCAAAAACCCGGCCAATCCCCAGAACGCCGGCGGCGCCAACGGCAAAACGATTAATACCAGGGGTATCGCCAGCACCCCGCTGAGCAGCCAGCCGCCGACCCCCTTCCAGCGCTGCCAAAGACAGAGCCAGCCGGCGATCCAGCCGAAGCTGATCAATCCCATATACCAATCGAGTACTGTCCGCCGGGAGCCGTTGACCGCCGCCAGCCGCTCGTTCAGCCGTTCCAGAGCCGGCCGGGGATCGGCCATGGCCTGGACCGTCACCACCCGGCCGGTCAGGCCGGCGGTATCGGTGACGCCGGCCAGCCGCAGGAGGGTCGGGGCCAGGTCCACGTTGGCCACCACGCCGGGCCATTTGGTGGTGCCCGATGTCAACAACCCGGAGGAAAAATCGGGGTCCCGGATCACCAGCGGTTCCAGGAATGATTTCCAGACGCCCTTGCGGGAGACGGACGGTCCCGTCACGATAAGCGCAAATCCCGCTTGCTCCTGCAACTTCAGCAGCTGCCCGATGAAGCGGTCGAAACGCCGCCAGGTCTTCTCTTTCAGCTTCTCGTAGCGCGGCGGCATCATCTCTTCCTGATACAGGTCGAGCCGGTAAAAATCGCCCCATTCGATCAGGATCACCCGGCGCGGCGCGAGGTTGGCCCTGAGCGCGGCCAGGCTCTTGGCGGAGCTGAAGCGCTGCCCGTAGGGAAAGTCGGGGTCCGTTTCATTGATGCCGGAATCCACCATGCCGGCGTCCACCACGCCCCGCTCATTCATGACCAGTAAGCCGCCGGGCCGGTGTTCCGCCTGCGGGGTATCCAGGTTGCCGATGAGGCAGGTCCGCCAGCCATGCCGCGCCAGCAGCGCGCCCAGCCGGCCGGTAGTTTCCGGTTGGGACTCCTGCAGCGCCAGCTGCCGTACCCAGCCGATCTCCGCCAGTCCCAGTTCCGTTCCGGCGATCTTCCCGGCCGCTCCCAGGCTCCAATGGCGCAAATTGACCACCGCTTCGTCCCGGCCCAGCTTGACCTGGGGCAGCGGTTGGCGCCGCGGCGCCGGATAGGTGCTGCGGATCCCGGCACCGATGGTCAGATAACTGCTGGCCGAATCATAAAGGCCGTTGTCGCTGCGGCTGTTCATCAGCCCGCTGGCGCTGCCGGATAGCAATCGATGGATGGCCGGCAAGGAGCTTCCGAAAAGCTCGCCGCTGTCCATTTTATCGGCAGCCACGATCACGATGGGCCGCTCCTCGCCGCCCCCCGCCCGTGCCGCCAGGCATCCTTGATTGCTCCACAACATTCCCGCCGCCAGCAGCAGCCAGCTGGCCAGCCGCACCATTCTGTTCATCAACGTATCGTTAGCTCCTCTGAAAGCGTTTGTCCGGACCGCCGCTCCGCCAGCTCGGCACTGGCTATCACTAGTAGCAGCGCCACTCCGAAGACCATCATGGTGGCGGCGGCGACGATCCCGGAATCGTTGACCACCAGGGCGATGAGTGCGGTCCATGACAGGCCGACCAAACCCCGCAGCGGGCCGGGATATTTTTGAAACTGGGCCGCCACCGCCGGCGGCTGGAATTTATACAACAGCGGGCCGGCGCAAAGCAACGCCAATAGCACCAGCGTCCAGGGGGAAGAACTAATCAGGGCGTAATTCATTTCCAGCTTCCGGCCGGCCATGTCGATCAAGGCCTGCCAGCCATCGGCTTTAATGAACATGATCAACTGCCCGAAATGGGTCATCACCCGCCGGTTCAGGGTCAGATCCCAGAGGCCCACCATCAGCAGTACCACCAGGATTCCTCCCAACAGCATGCCGAGCTCCCGCCAGCGGACCCGCCGCCCCAGCCAAAAGTAGGTGGTGAGCCCCAGGCCCAGCAAGGCGGAGACGCCGCCGCCGATATTCGCGCCGAGGTTGGGATGGACGATGAGTAGCGTGACCAGTCCCAGCAGCACCCAGAGCAGTTTGGCCCGGAATCGCCCCAGCCGCTCCAGATTCAGCGAGACCGCCATGATATAAGCGCCCAGGAAGAAGCCCAGATATTCGTTGCCGATGCCGTAATAACGGGCTCCGGCAATGGCCGAATAACCCAGGAACGACCGCAGCTCCAAAATGCCGTTGGTCAGAGCGTCGGCGACCATCACCGCCAGCGTGAACAGGCTGAGCCCGGAGAGGCTGCGCCAGAGGTCGGCGCGGGCCAGGAACAGGACCCCGCCGAAGACCGCCGCCATCAGCAGCGCCGTCCAGCCGATGATCCCGCTCCAGTCCACCGGATCCCAGATCGCTTCCAGCAGAAAAACCCCGGGGATCGTCAGACAGAAGAGATAAATCCAGCTGACGGCGGGCAGGTGCCTGCCTTGCTGAAAGATGAAGGACATTAGTCCCGCCAGGACGATGCCGATCAAGAAGTAGCCGTACCCGGTCAACAGCGGCCACCGGACGCTGTAATTCAGCACCAGCCGTTCCTGCAGGGCGGCGATACGCCGCCAGTCGCCCGGGACGGCCGCTAGGTTACTGCCGCTATAGCCGGTCCGGCCGCTGATGCCCACGAACCGCAAGACCGTCTTGGGCAGATCCTCCAAGGTCACCAGGCCGGCCCGGCGGGTGCTGCCGGAACTGAGAATCCCCCGGCCGTAACCCGGCCCCCGGATGACTACGGGGGCCAGGCGCTCATTCCCCACCAGCGGCCGGTCCGGCGGGGTCGGACAGAAGAGCATGACCATCTCGCAGCCCGGGTCCAGCTCGTCCAGGACCGCGCCGACCAGCCGGTCGTACTCCCGGAGCACCTGGCCCCGGAAAAACGCGGCCCGTTCTTCGCTCAAGTAGACTGAGAAACGTTGCAGCCGTTCCAGATCGCCCAGAGTCAACAGGGTCACGCCGGCTCCCCTGTGATAGCGTCGCCAGAATGAGAGTACCGCGGCGCCGTCGGTGCGAATGCCATAAGGAAAATCCGGATCCGCCCGCAAGGTGGCGGTCCCCACCGCGCCCCGGTCCACCTTGCCGGTGGCGTCCATCAGCGCCGCCGCCGCGGGGCGGCGCGGCGCGTCGCTATCGATATTGCCGATGACCGCGGTGCGGATCCGCCGCTGATGCAGCAACCGGCCGAAATGCCCCAGGCTGCCCTCGGCGAACTGCTCATTCTGGAGCAGCGCCTGGATGTCCAGGTTTACGGCGTTGGCGCCGGAAACCCGCCAGCCGGTGAAGCTGCGGTACACCGCCCCCGCCGGCCCGCCGGCCACCGTTTCCCCGGCGTCGTGGAAGCGGTAGCTGTCCGCCGGGATCCGCGCCCGGACGCCGGTGTTAAACGCCAGATAGATCTCTTCCGGAGTGAGCGGGTTGGGCAAGGCGTTAGTCATCAGGCCGACCGCGCCGCCGGAAACCAGCCGGTGAAGGTGGGGCAGGCCGGGTCCGATATCGGCCAGACTCAACCGCGGTATCTCCAGGATCAGGACTTTCCGGTCCGCGGCCGCCTGAAGCCGGGATCCCGATACCAGCATCAACAGCGCCATTGCCAACAGCAACTTTTTCATCTTCAACCGCATCGCTCCCATACTTTCAATCGCCACAAGGCCATGCGTCTTTACTATAGCACAAAAATCGGCTCCCTGAAAAGAAAGGATTTCACCCCCGCGGCGGATGGCTCGCCAAATCGTGCACCGATTCAGAGGATATAAAAAATGCGATATGCTACAATATCAGAGAATTCCCCCATTCCCCGCTGCGGCCGGTGGCCCGGATAGATGAAAGCTGATTTTGAAAGTGAAGCAATTCTAGCAAACGGTCAAAGGAGGTGAACCTATGGAATTCCTGCAACGGCTGGACGCCGCCCTGGAATATATCGAAGCGAATCTGGCCGGGGAGATTTCTTTCGGGCAAGCGGCCAAACTCGCCTGCTGTTCAACCTATTATTTCCAGCGGATGTTCTCCTATATGGCGGGCATTCCGGTCTCGGAGTATATCCGCCGCCGGCGGATGAGTGCCGCGGCCTTCGCTCTCCGGGACGAAGCCGCCAAGGTATCGGAGATCGCCGCGAAGTACGGCTATAAATCGCCCACCGCGTTCAACCGCGCCTTTCAGAGCGTTCACGGCGTCGCGCCCTCGGCGGTCTGGGGGAAGGAGGCGTTGCTGACGACCTATCCCCGGCTGCACTTTCACATCGCCGTGACCGGGACCGAGCGGTTGAAATACCGGATCGAAACCCAGGGCCCGCTGCGCGTGGTCGGCGTCCGGATGAGGCTCGCGCCGGATATGGAGCAGAATTTCGGCGCGATCCCGGCGTTCTGGCGGAAGGCCAAAAACGACGACACGCTCGGGGAGATCGCCAAGCTGATGACGGAGGACTCCCGGGCGATGTTGGGAGTGACCCTGTACCACGGCCCGGAGGACATCGGCTACACCATCGGGGCGGCCAGCGCGGCGCCGGTTCCCGCGGGAATGGTCGAATGTGAAATCCCGGCCGCGACCTGGGCGGTTTTTCCCTGCGTCGGCCCGGCGCCCGCCGCCTTTCAGGAGTTATACCGGCGATTTTATACCGAATGGCTTCCGGTGTCCGACTATGCCTATACCAACGGGCCCGACCTGGAAGTCTATACTGATGCGGCTATCACGGCGCCAACCTATCAATGCGAGTTGTGGATGGCGGTAACCAAAAAATGAGGTGATCCCATGAACTTTGAAATGACCGTCCGGGCCGTCGAGCCCGTCACCGTGGCGGCCATGCGCTACCAGGGCCCTATCGCCGGGGCGGCGAAACAATTTCCCATCGTGTTCCGGGCCATTCGTGGCCGGGCGAACGGCGCGCCTTTTTTCCATTATTACCGGATGGACCCCGAATCCCATACGGCGGAGCTGGAATTGTGCGTCCCCACCGCCGCGACCCCCGACCGGCAGGGGGTCTTCATCCAAGATCTGCCCGGCGCGCAGGCTCTCTGCCTGACCCATATCGGACCCTACGCGGAGTTGCCCCTGGCCTACGCCGCGATGCACCGGGCCATCCGGGAGCGGGGCCTGCCGGTCCAGGGGCCCTGGCGGGAGGTCTTCATCAAAGGGCCGGGGCTGTTCCTGAAGGGGGATCCCAAGCAGTACATCACGGAAATCATCTTCCCACTGAAAGAGGCGTGAAACATGCTGGCAATCGAGATCGAGGACCTGGTCAAAGAGTACCGCAACGGCGTCAGGGCCTTGGACCGCCTGAGTCTGCGGGTGAACGCGGGCGAGATCTTCGCCCTGCTGGGGCCGAACGGCGCCGGAAAGTCCTCCCTGATTCACATTCTGACCACTTATTCCAAACCCAGCTCCGGCAAGGTAACGATGCTGGGGAAGGATTTACGACGCGCGCCCGGGGAGATCCGGCGCCAGATCGCTTGCGTCGCGCAGCAGGTCTCCATCGACTCCCATCTGTCGCTGATGGAAAACCTGCTCTTCCAAAGCAGGCTCTACAAGGTGGACGCCAAAACCGCGCACCAGCGCATCCGGACCCTAATCGACAGCTTCGGGCTCTCCCCCTACCTGCGATATCCCACCGCCAGTTATTCGGGCGGGGTGAAGCGCCGGCTGGATTTGGCGATGAATATGGTCTCCCTGCCCCGGATCCTGTTTCTGGACGAACCCACGGTGGGCATGGATGTCGACTCCCGCAAGGCCATGTGGGAAATGCTGCTCCGGATCCGCGACGATTTCGGGACCACCATCTTTCTCACCACCCATTACCTTGAGGAAGCCGACCGGCTCAGCGACACGATCTGCATCATGAAGCGCGGCCGGGAGGTGGCGCGGGGAACTCCGGCCAGCCTGCGCCGTTACACCCGGCAAAACCTGCTCCGCCTGGGCTTCGCAGGGGCCGAGCAGGCCCGCCGTTGCCAGGCGGCCCTGGAGCAAAGCGGTCTGGCCACATCCGCCAGCCTGCGGCATGATTCGGTTTTGGTGGACGTGGCCGACGGCCGGACCGCCATTTCCGCCGTGAACCGGTGGCTTTTGGAGCAGCGGCTGGATTTCACGGCAATCGAGATTGTCGAGCCGAGCCTGGAAGATGTCTTTTTGGCCCTGACCGGGCCGGCGCGGCAAGAAAGCGAGGCATGAGATGTTCAACATCCTATGGCGCAACTTGAAGTGGCGTTTTCAAAACCCCATCTCGATCGGGATGACCATCGTGCAACCCCTGCTCTGGCTGGCCTTGTACGGCGCCGTCGCCGGGCCCGCCCTGGGAAGCATGGCCGGGGGCAACTACACCGCCTTCATCCTGCCCGGGATCATGGTTCTGGTGACTTTCTCCTGTTGCTGCAGCGGCGGCATGATCAATTACATCATGAAAGCCTCGGGCAGCTTTTACCGGATCTTGATCGCGCCGGTGAGCCGGAGCGCCATTCTGCTCGGACAGATGCTGGAGGCCATCCTGCTGTCGCTGCTGGAGAGCGCGGTCCTGTTCGGGGTGGGTCTCCTCTGCTCCGTCCAGGTGGCCTCGGGCCTCCCCGGGATTATCCTGATGATCCTGCTCATCTTCTTGGCCGGCTTTTTCATGGCGGGTCTCGCCTACTCCATCAGCCTGTGCCTGCCCAATGAAGTGATCTATGAAACCGTGATGAATACCATCGTGCTGCCGGTCTTTTTCGTCAGCACCGCGCTTTTCCCGCTGGAGAAAAGCGCCGGGGCCCTGCGGGTGGCGGTGATGCTCAATCCCTTCACTCACATCATTAACGCCCTGCGGAGCCTGATCTACGGCAAGACCATCCTGGCGGCCGAAGTTTTGCCGGTGATCGGCCTCTTTGCGCTGCTGGGCCTCGGCGGCTTTGCCCTGGCCTTCAGGAGGCTGAAGCGGGAAACGGCCTGCTGATGAAAGACGCGCCCGGAACGCCGTTTCCGGGCGCCGCCGTCCTCCCGCCGCGGCTGATGTAACCGCCGCGACCGGTCCGACACTTCCTTTTGCGACTTAAGTACTACCTTTTTTAAATAAAGCAACTGCGGCGCCCGCCGCCGCATCATCTTTTGTGGATAAAGCACTTGCTTTTGTGAACGCAGTTCCATCTTTTCCAAACGAAGCAGTATCTTTTGTGAATAACGCAACTGCGGCGAAGGCCGCCATTGTTGCTTCCGGGGATGGAGCAGTTGCTGGGGCGTCTCAAGCGCTTGGTTGGGCGGCCGGAGGAAATCCGGCCGCCGCTCCGCTCCTCCGCGCGGGAATGATTGATCATAAAGAAAAGGCCGCCTGAGAACAGGCGGCCTTGGGTTGCGAAACATGATTTACCGGGTTGCCGTGGCAACCTTGCGGCTGAGCTTTTTCCGCTCCTGCCAGTCCTTGTAGACGGCCCAGATCGGGCTGGCCACAAAGATCGAGGAGTAGGTCCCGGAGGTGATGCCGACGATCAGCGCGAAGCAGAACTCGCGGATATTCGGCACGACCAGATAAAGCACCAGAATGGCTAGGACCGTCGTAAAGCTGGTATTCAGCGAGCGGCGGAAGGTCTCCAGAATGCTGTCGTTGGCGACCTCCACAAACGGCGTATCCCTCTGCTTGTACTTGACGTTCTCGCGGATCCGGTCGAAGACCACGATGGTGTCGTTGATCGAATAACCGAGGATCGTCAGCAGCGCCGCGATCATCGTGGCGTTGACCTCTTTGCCGAAGAGCGCGAAGACTCCCATCACCAACAGCGCGTCATGCAACAGGGCGAAGATCGCCGCGAAGCCCGAAACCAGCTCGAAGCGGAACCAGATATAGATCAGCATCAGCGCCGCGGCGATCAATACCGCCGTCAGGGCGTTATTCACTAATTCCTTCCCGATGAAGGGATCGACCCGGGTGATGTCCAGGCCTTGTCCCGGACCCGGCTTGCCGTATTTGGCTTCCAGCGCCCCCAGCACGATCTCCTGCTCGGCGTCGTTCAAGAACCGGGTGTAGACCAACACCTGATGCCGCTCAACCCCGGTGGAATCGATATAATGGGTCGGCTGCGGCGCATTGAACTTGAAGTCCGGCAGATCGATCTTCTTGAGGATGGCCGTCACTTCATCCGAGGAAACATCGCGGGGCACCGGGAAATAAATCTTGGTACCGCCGGTAAAGTCGATTCCCAGGTTCAGGGGCGAGCCTTTGGTTCCCCAACCGTTGTTGGGATTGGCGAATAAGAAGAACAGGCTGAGTCCCATCGTCGCCAGGAAGATCCCGACGAACAGCCAACGATATTTCATTAAATCCATCATTGTTCCACTACCTCCTTGACCCCAAAGAATTTCGCGTACCGATCGGGATCATGGTCGATCTTCCACTCCAGGAACATCCGGGTGATATAGATTGCCGTAATCATACTGACCACGATACCGATGGCCAGGGTGACCGCAAAGCCTTGGACCGGGCCGTTGCCGAAGAAGTACAGCACTCCGGCAGCGATCAGCGTCGTGATGTTGGAGTCAAGAATGGTGACCAGCGCCCGGCCGTATCCGGCTTGTACCGCCGGACGGACCCGTTTGCCGTTCCGGATCTCGTCTTTGATCCGCTCAAAGATAATGATGTTGGCGTCGACCGCCATACCGAGGGTCAGGATGAAACCGGCCACGCCCGGCAGGGTCAGCACCTGGCGCAAGCAAGCCATCACGCCCAACAGGAACAGTCCGTATAGAATCAAGGCCGCGTCGGCCAGGATGCCCGGTAAGCTATAGAAGATCGCCATAAAGGTGATGACCAGTGCGATGCCGATAACCCCCGCCAACAAGCTCTGCTTGACGATCTCTCGTCCGAGGGTCGGAGCGACCTGAGTCGAGGAGACCACCCGCAACGAAACCGGCAGAGCGCCCGACTTCATCAGAATGGCGTCCTTCTCCACTTCTTCCTTGGTGGAGTTGCCGAAGGTAATCACGCCGGAGCCATTGGGGATCGGGTCGTTGATCACCGGGTTCATCAGCATGGATTCGTCGAGATAGACCGCCATCTGTTTCCCTACGTTTTCGGTGGTGATCTTCTCCAGTTGCTTGGCGCCTTCGCCTTTGAAGGCAAAGGCGATCACATACCCGCCTTTGCTGGCGTCATACTGAACGCGGATATCCTGCATGTCCGTACCGTCGAGCACGATCTGGTTGTTGATCCGGAAGGTCAGCCGGCCGGTGGCGGTGATCAATTCCTTCGCTTCCTGCAGGGTGCTGACGCCCGGCAGCTGCGCCACGATCCGGCCCTTGCCGTCTTTGCGGATGTCGGTCTCGCCGACGCCGCCGGATTTTTCGTTGATCCGGTTATTGATAATCGCGATCGACCGGGTCAATACCTCGTCGATATCTCCGTAATCCCTGGCGTCCTGATTGACCGCCAGCTCAACTACATTGCCCTGGTAATCCGGGGTCAGATGCAGGTTCTTGGTCTCGCCGAACTGTTCCAGCCGGTAATTGGCGGGGAAAAGTCCCAGATTCTTGACACGTTCCACGTCGCTCGGGCTGGCGAAGGTAAACTTCAAACCGTCGTAACGGTCTCCGTCGAGCACTCCCAACGGATCCACCTTGGGCTCGGTGATGCCCGCTTGTTTCATCTTGAGGACCAGCTCATCGCCGAAACGGAACAAGTTGGTGGAGCCCAACCGGTAGTCCGGAGAGAGCAACAGCTCGATGCCGCCTTTCAAATCCAGTCCCTGACGGATCGGATCGCCTTTAAAGAAGTCTTTTCCGACCGGACTGAGAACGACTGCGAATATAAGCACGACAATGAATAAAATGGCTGATTTCCAACGCAAATCCTGTCGCAATGTTTAGTCTCCTCCTTCAAGTTATTTCTAAAAGCATGTCATCGTAAAAAAAATCAAACCGTCAGCGTTCCGGCGCCATCGGAATCACTCCCGGAAACGGCCCGCGCCCGCTGATAAAAGAGCGAAAAAAACAGCAGCACCAGGATGGAGAGAAAGAAACCCTGCTCCCTCGGGGCCACTTTGGCAATACAAATCCTTCCCCAGCTCGGCAGAACCTGCCATGGGTTGAAGAACTGATAATTGGCCGAAGGAATCAGATTCGCCCGCAGAGCCAATCCGCCCGAGTCGGTGCGGTGCGCATCGGACTGCGCCATCCCGTGCGGCAGAGCGGCGGTTTGCCGGACTTCCCCCTGAGCCTGCCAATCATCGGCCTGTCCCGCGTCATAAGAAGGGACAATACAGAATAAAATGAGTGCTAATACAGAGAAAAGCACCCATTGAACCGCAATTCTACGCAAGCCGGAGTCCTCGCTATCTGGCCCTTTTCGCTGCCTTTTCGGTTAATTTAACATTGGTTGCGACTTGTTTCGCTTTCAGTTTCAACGCGACCGCCTTTTCGGCCTTGCTCGCGGTGTAAGCGAACAGACTGAAGATCCCAAGCACCACAATGACCGTAATAATCTCAAACATGGTTCGTGAACGCCTCCCCTTCGTTAATCGATAGCGCCCCTCTTCCTGTCTGTCATGCAACCTGAAGATGAGGCTCCCAACCATCTCTCAAAAGCTTTCTGCTCGATTCGCAAGTCAACACGAATTTCCATATGAAAAACATAATTAATTATAGCCGTTTCCGTTCCAAATGTCAATGAAACCAGGGGCTTCGGACCTTGTAGTTGTAACCTTAATTAACATAATTCGCCGGGATTGTCAGGAAAAAAGCAACAGCCGGCAAGATGCCGGATCCGCCGCTTCGGGCCCCGGATGGCCGTTCCTTATAAAATGCTGTTGCCGTTGATCTCGATCTTGAATTGGCAGCCCAGGAACGCCGCGGCCCGGCGGCACATCATCATCCGTACCAGGAAGATTTCAAAATACTCCATGACCGGACAGATGTTGTTCTCGATGGTCAGCTCCAGCGTCAGGCTGCGTTTTTCGTCATTGACGTTCAGGAACGAATGAATCGCCGCGTAATTGACCCGGTCATGAATGTCAAAGGTCGCCACGTCCACGTTCCGGACCCGGCTGCGGTGCACATCCGATTTGTCGGCCAGAATCAGGGCAGCGGCCACATTATTGACCGCCTCGCCGCACTCCTCCTCGTGATTGCCGATGGCTCCGGCGATCACCGCCGCCTCGCCGGGGTCAAAACCCTTCTCCATCAGGTAATGGAGGGCCATAATGGCGCCGGATCGCCCGTGATCGTGGCGGTTGATCAGATTGCCGATATCATGGAGGTAACCGGCGATCGCCGCCAGTTCCGCCTGACGCTCCGGAAAACCCAGCCGGAGCAGAATGTTCTGCGAGATAGAGGAGACCAGCCCGGCATGGCGAAAGCCGTGCTCGGTATAGCCGATGGCGCCCAGATGCTCATCGGCCTGCTGGATGTAGGCCGTGATCACCGGGTCTTTTTTGATAGTGCTCAATACGATGCTCATTGCAAATACTCCTTATCTTAATGAATTACGATTCCGCAACATGACACGATGCGTCCGGGTCCGGGAGGTTCCGGACCGCGACTTTTACCAGAAAACTATGGACATCCTCATCATACAACGTCGCCGCGGCACTTCGGGTTCCAAACCCAGGCAAACCTCCCTAACCATCCGCTTTCGCAAACCCCGAATGATAGTGTATGACACTCCGTCCGATTCGGGTCGCATTCCATGTCCCATAACTATAAAAAAAAGAGAGTATAAACTCTCTTTAACTTTTTACCTTCGCCACGGAAGCCCGTGTCACTTTCAATTCCACTTTATCGGTGACCCGGATCCGCAAATCCTCGTCGCCGTCAAAGTCGGTAATCTCGCCGTGAACTCCGCCGACCGTGATCACTTTGTCGCCCTTTTTGAGATTCTTTAACATGGCATCCCGCTGTTTCTGTTGTTTACGTTGCGGCATGATTAAGAACACCCAAAAGATGCCCAAAAAAAGCAACCACATCAATCCCATGCCCCATGGGTTCGCACCCGCATCGACCGGCTGTTTGGCTGCAAGAATCCACCAGTTCATCTATACACCTCCTTTAGTAGCCAGCAATTTCCATGAATAAGTTTATAATTCGACAACCGTGTCCTATTTCCCTTTTCTTTTTCTCCAGAATCGGACGACGGAGGGTCATTTCGTTTCCAACGGTACTTCCCGGCGCGTCAGACTCCAACCAAACCGGAGTCTCCTCCGGCCAAAGGAAGCGCGGCCTCAATTGGCGCAACGGGCGAAGAACTCCGCCTTCCGCTCCTCGAACGTGCCGGTGCGCAGTCCCAGCTTGATCTCTTCCATCACCTGTTTCAGGAAGTATAAATTGTGATAGGTGACCAGGTGGGCGCCGAGAATTTCCCCCGCCTTGAAGAGATGGCGGAGATAAGCCCGGGTATACTCCGTGCAGGTTTTGCATTGGCAATTGGGGTCCAACGGACTGAAATCCCGCGCATACCGGGCATCCCGGACGATCACCCGACCCAGCGAGGTCAAAGCGGTGCCATTCCGGGCGATCCGGGTCGGGAAAACGCAATCGAACATATCGATCCCCCGGGCCACCCCTTCCCACAACGCGTCCGGCGAGCCGACCCCCATCAGGTATCTGGGCTTCTCCTCCGGCAACAGCGGCACAGTATAGTCGAGCATCTCGTACATGAGCGGTTTCGGTTCTCCCACGCTCAATCCCCCGATGCCATATCCCGGAAAACCGAGACTGGCCAAGGTCCGGGCGCTCTCCTCCCGCAATTCGCGGTAGGTCACGCCCTGCACGATTCCGAACACCACCTGGTCAGGCCGGTGATGCGCCTTGAGGCAGCGTTCCGCCCAGCGGTGCGTCCGCTCCATCGCCTCTTTGGCGACCTGAAAATTCGAAGGATACGGCAGGCAGATGTCAAAGGCCATGGCAATGTCGGCGCCCAGCCCCATCTCGATCTCCATCACCCGTTCCGGCGTGAAGAGATGGGAGGAGCCGTCGATATGGGAGCGGAAGTTGACCCCCTGCTCGGTCACTTTATTCAATTTGGCCAGGCTGAAGACCTGAAACCCGCCGCTGTCGGTCAAGAGTGATTCCGGCCAATTGGCGAACCGGCGCAAACCGCCGGCTTCGCTGACAATATCCAGCCCCGGCCGTAAGTAAAGATGGTACGTGTTGCCGAGGATCAATTGGAAGCCGATGGCCCGTAGATCATCGACGGTCATGGCCTTGACCGTTCCTTGCGTGCCGACCGGCATAAAGACCGGCGTCTCGATCCGGCTGTGAAAAGTCTCCAGCAACCCGATGCGGCCCCGGTTCTCCTGCGATGCGTGCTTTACGGTGAAACTGAAACCCATCGTCGAAAATTCTCCTGTTCGCTTCCGAAAATATCAAATTCCTGCAAATATCAAATTCCTGCCGCGCTCTTATAAAATTAGGGTAGCGTCCCCGAAACTAAAAAAGCGGTAACCTTCCGCCACCGCGTGCCGGTAGCTCTCCAAGATCAGCTCCCGGCCGGCCAGGGCCGATACCAGCATCAACAAAGTCGATTTGGGCAGGTGAAAATTGGTGACGAGCCCGTCAATCACCCGGAATTGAAAACCGGGATAGATGAAAATATCGGTATCCCCGGAACCCGCCTGCAACGGTCCGCCGCGCGCCTGGGACTCCAGGACGCGGACCACGGTGGTTCCGACCGCGATTACGCGGCCGCCCGCCTGCTTGGTGGCAGCGATTTGCGCCACCAATTCCTCAGGGAGCGTGAAAATTTCCGAATGCATGTGGTGTTCCTCGATGGTCTCGGCCTGCACCGGCCGGAAGGTCCCCAACCCGACATTCAGAGTGAGATAACCGAAGGCGATTCCGGCCTGGCGCAGCTGGTCCAAGAGCCGGGTCGTAAAGTGCAGCCCCGCCGTGGGAGCGGCCACCGAACCCTCATGGACGCCGTAGACGGTCTGATACCGCTCCGGATCCGCCACCGGCTTGGTAATGTACGGCGGCAAGGGAGTGGTCCCGTTGGCGCGCAGCCATTCCCGGAAATCGGACGGCCCGCTGAAAGCGATGATCCGGGTTCCCTCCGCTCCGGACTCCACCACCCGCCCGGTCATGTCCCCGGGAAAACGGATTACCGCCCCGACCTTCAACCGCTTGCCCGGCCGGACCAGACATTCCCAATGTCCGGCGCGGCATTCTTTGAGCAAAAAAACTTCCACCCTGGCCCCGTCCGGGCCGTCCTTCTGTCCGTGCAACCGGGCGGGAATCACCCGGGTATCATTGAAGACCAACAGATCCCCGGCCCGCAGAAACTCGGGCAGATCGTAGAAATGATGGTCGGTAACGCTCGGACCGGCGCGGCGGATCACCATCAGCCGGGAATGGTCGCGCGGCTCCACTGCCTCCTGGGCAATCAATTCCGGCGGCAGTTCGTAATCAAACTGGCTCACTAGCATGGTTCAGGGATTCCACTCCATTCGGTCATCCGGGATCCGGTAAATCCGTAACTTTCGCTCCCGGATAGAAATATTCCAAAATCTGCCGTTCATTATACCCTCTTTCGGCCATGGTTTTCGCGCCCGCTTGGCTGAGCCCGACGCCGTGACCCCATCCGGCCCCCTTAAACACCACTTGCACAGGCTCTTTATCCCGCAGCCATTCCCAAGGGTCGAACAGATCCCACGGCGGATTGAGCAAATCGCCGACCAGGCCGGGGGTTTCGGTCGTCGCAACGAGCGCTTCCGGATAGAGGGTGCCATGGACCCACCACAAGGTGACACAGGGCTCGGGACCGTAGACGACCGCCATCCGCATGTTCGAACTCCGCAGGCCCGCCAGGTTCCGGAATTGTTCGCCGGTGACGGTCGTCTCTTCCAACGCCCCTTTGAGCAATAGCTTCATGACCCGGCTGTCCCTCCCGAAAGCCACCGGCAAGATCTGTTGCAACGCGCCGATCTTCGGATAGGAGCGGGCGACCAGGGCTTGCAGTTCGGACCATTGAAAACTGCGGGTCCATTGGGCATATGCGGCACTGGAATCCCAATCGGGAACCTCTTTCAAATAAGGAACCGTTCCGCCCCAGATGTCGGCGGAGTCCGACGTATAATTCCCGGAGGAGACGTGAAAAAAGGCGGAGATCGCCTTTCCCCCATAGCTCAGGATGGCGCCGGCGGTCTCCGCCACCGCCCGGTCCGTATTGGGATTTTCATAGGACGCCCCTCCGTACGCCTGGCAATGCGTGGTGTCGCAGAGGTCAAAACCGGCCGCGGCATGCTTGCCCAGGGAAGCGACGGTATAAGTGCGGGCGGCAATGGCCTGAGCCTTCAAAGCCGCCAGGGGCCAGCTCGGTATCACTTCGCGCGGCACGACCCCCCGTAAATAATCTTCCAGCGGCAACTGGTTGACCAAAGTCAACTTCCCGTTGGCAAGCGCGATCGAAAAAACACCCCGGTACAAACGGCGATTCCACGTCAAAAGGCCGGTCCCGGGAGCGATCTCCAGCGGTCCGGCTCCGATCGGGTTGCCGTCGACCAGAATGGCATCCTTGCCGGCAGTGATCAGCGTCTCCTCCCCGAGCTGGGATAGCGGTTGCGGCACTCCGCTGGACAGATCCAGCAGCTGCGCGCCGGCATTCTGAGCCAGCTTGACTTCGGCCAGGTTTTGACCGATGCCGATTCGCACCAGCGTTTCGGCGCTGCAGCGCGCTGGCACCGCCAACAAACCGAGGATGACGATCCAGATTCTCCAATCGATCTTGCGCATCTCTGACTTCACTCCCAAAGGCGGGCGATGGCCGTTCTTAATCCCGGCGCTCCTGTTCCCAATAGCCGAAGTCCCGCAGGGCGGACCGGTTATTCCGCCATTTATCCCGCACTTTGACCCATAAATTGAGGAAGACCTTGGCGTCCAGCAATTCCTGAATATCGGCCCGGGCCGCCTGGCCGATCTGTTTTAAACGCTCGCCCCCGGCTCCGATCAGGATTCCTTTTTGAGAATCCCGTTCCACGTAGATGACGGCGTCGATATAGATCAGGCCGTTGTCCCGCTCCTTGAATTCGTCCACCTGGACCGCAACCGAGTGGGGCACTTCCTCCTGGGTGTGGTTCAAGACTTGTTCGCGGATGAATTCCGCCGCAATAAACCGTTCCGGATGATCGGTCACCATCTCCGGCGGATAAAACGGCGGGCCATCGGGCAACGCCTCCGCTACCGCCGCCAGGAGCTGCGGCAGGCCGCCGCCGTCCCGGGCCGAAACCCGCAACGGAGCGGCGAACCCCGGAAGCTCCGGCAACTGTTCGTCGTGGACCAGGTCCATCTTGTTCCAGACCGGCAGGACCGGCAGATTCGCCGCCCGCAACTCTTCCGCCACCTTCAAGTCGGCCGGGGTCAGTCCCTGCGAGGCATCCAGCACCCACACCGCCAGATCGCCCGAGCGCAAGGCCGCCTGAGCGGTCTTGACCATCTCGGTCCCCAGTTGATGCAGGGGCCGGTGCAACCCCGGCGTGTCGATCCAGACAATCTGGTAACCCGGCTGGGTTAAAATCCCCCGCAGCTGAGTCCGGGTGGTTTGCGGCTTGTCCGAAGTGATCGTGATCTTCTGGCCGATGATCCGGTTGAGCAGGCTGGATTTGCCCACGTTCGGCCGGCCGATGAGCGTGGCGAAACCCGATTTAAACTGTTTCTCCTTCATCCGTCCCAAGTCCATTCAAATAGCCACCGGTCTTCGCCGGGACCGTAATAGTCCTTCATAAAATCGACCTTGCGCATCCGGAATTTATCCTGGTAAATATGGATCGCGATCTGGTTTTCCGGATGGACCGTCAGTTGGAGCCGGCGAAACCCGGAGCGGGGCAAACCCTCCAGGATCGCCCGGAGCATGGCCGTGCCGATCCCGTACCCCTGGTACTCCTTGGCGACGGCAGCGCCGTACAAATAGGCCAGTTCCGGATCGCGCCAGTCCCGCATCAATTCGGCGATTCCCACCGGGGTCCCGTTGTAGCGGGCGACATAGACCCGGCCGTAGTGTAAAAAAGGCGGCAAGGACCATTCATTCAAGCTGCCCGGTCCGAAAGCCTCCTCATCGATGGCCAGCATGGTTTCGCGTAAGTACTCATCAATCTTGGTCGCAATTTCGACCGTAATGGTCTGCTCGGCAGAGTTCATTCATTCCTCCGTGATTTAAGATGAGCGGGTCCAAAAGCCTGGGGCAGATACTCCCGAAGCGTGGTTTCGACCACCGCGCCGCTCAGATTCGCTAGATATAACGGTAAATCCAGGTCGAATTCGGCTAAGAACTGCCGGCATACTCCGCAGGGCGAACCCGGTTCGGCGCCCTCCACCACCACCGCCAGGGCCGCGAAATCCTTTTCGCCTTCGGAAACCGCTTTCGACGCCGCCACTCTTTCCGCGCAGATCCCCGCCGAATAGGCGGCGTTCTCGATATTGCACCCGGTATAGACCGTCCCCGACCGGCCCAGCAAAGCGGCACCGACCTTATAATGAGAGTACGGAGCATAGGCCCGTTCCCGGGCGGCTGTCGCCGCAGCGATTAATTGCTCCCGAATTTTTTGATTCTCCATCCAATCCTCCTGCGGTTCTGCCGCGTTTCCTCAGGGCCGTCCGGAACCGCTCCGCTTACCTCAGCAACAATTGAAAGATCAAAGTCGTGGTCAAAAAACCGAGTAAGCCGCCAACCAGGACTTCCCCGGGGGTATGAATTTTATTCTCGATCCGGCTCTCCGCCACCAAAAAGAGTAAAAATAAGGCGAGCGCCGTAACCAGGCTCTGCCTTGTCAGAAAGAAGATGGCGGTGGCCGACGCGGCGGCCAGGGCCGTATGGCCGCTGGGCATGCCGCCTTGCACCGGCCGGCCGGTTTTGGTGAGCGCCTTTCCGGCAATGGTAAAAACCACGGTAAAGGTGATGGCGATCATGCTGAGGTAGATGGGTGACTTTTGCAGGGAGACGATGACCATCGGAATTAACGGATCCAGCTTCGGAAAGAAGATCATGTAGCCGATGATCACCGCGACCGTGGAAGCGACTAACACCGCGCCCGCCGCCACATTTTTGGCGATCGCCGCCAGCGGGTGGATCTCCTGGGTCACCAGATCCACCGCGACTTCAATGGCGGTATTGATCATTTCGGTGACAATGACAAAGGCAATCACCAGAAACAGGATCAGGATCTCCAGCTTGGTAAGTTTGAAGATCAACGAGGCCAACAGGATCAAGGCAGTGGCCAGAAAATGCAGCCTCATGTTGCGCTGCGTCTTCAGGGTATAGACCACGCCGTCGAAGGCATAATTGAATGAATCCAGCAAGGAACGGGCCCTCAAAGCGGCTTCCTCCCCAAGTCATGCTGCCGTAGGATCGCTTCCTCATTTTCGCGCATCCGGACGGTCTCTTCCGGAGTTTGGTGATCGAATCCCAGTAAGTGCAGCAATCCATGAACAGCCAAATAGCATAGCTCGCGCTCAAAAGAGTGCCCGTACTCCGCCGCTTGTTCCTTGGCCTTCTCGACTGAGATGAAAATGTCCCCCAATAATTCGGGCGCATCTTCCGGCATTTGCGGCGGCTGATCCTCCGCCACGGTTTCGGCGATGGCGAAAGACAGGACGTCGGTGGGGCGGTCCACTCCGCGATACTGCAGATTCAACTCATGGATATAGGGATTATCCGCCAGGATCACGCTGACTTCGGCCTGCGGCTTGCCGTGGCTTTCCAGGCCGAAGTCCAGGACCGAAATCAACAAATCCAGCTGGGCTTCGTCCACCGGCAAGGTTTGCTGAATGTCATTTACTAAAGTCGGCACCGCTCTTCTTCCTCTCGATCTCTTTCAACACAGTCTCAGGATATTCCACTCGACTATGGAATAACCCTCCAAAAACCTTCAAAAAACTATTTTTCACATTATTCAAATCTTTCAGCGTCAGATCGCACTCGTCGAACTGGCCGTCGTCCAACCGTTCGCGAATGATCTTTTGAATGAGCGACTCCACTTTGGCCGGAGACGGTTTGGCCAGTGAGCGAACCGCCGCTTCCACCGAATCGGCCAGCATCACCAGGGCCGCCTCCTTGCTCTGCGGTTTCGGGCCTTCATAGCGGAAATCCTCTTCCATCAGGGCTTCCCGCTCGCCTTGCACGCTCTCGGTGGCCCGCTTGTAAAAGTAGCGAACCAGGTCGGTCCCGTGATGCTGCTCGATGATCTCGATCAGCTTATCGGGCAAGCCGTGCTCTCGGGCGATCTCTGCGCCTTCTTTCACGTGGTAGGTGATGATCAGCGTGCTCAGCGTGGGATTCAGCTTCTCATGGGGATTCTCCTGGCCGAACTGATTCTCCACAAAAAAGTATGGCCGTTTTATCTTGCCAATATCATGATAATAAGAACCGACCCGCACCCAGAGCGCGTCGGCGCCGATGCCCTCGGCCGCCGCCTCGGCCAGATTGCCCACCATGACGCTGTGGTAATAGGTGCCCGGAGCCTCAATCTGCAGGCGGCGCAGCAACGGATGGCCCGGATTCGACAATTCCAGCAGCCGGATGGCTGAAGTCAGCTTAAATAAATGTTCAATGAAAGGCAGCGAGCCGATGGCCAGCACCGCCGAGAGAATGCCGTTGGCCACGGCGAAAAGGACGATCTCAACGTTGAAGCTGCTCCGGAACAGCAGATTCAAGGCAATGGCCGTCGCCGCGTTGACCCCCATCAGCACCAGGCCGCTGCGGACCAGATCGCGCTGGCGGCGGAAATTGAAGACCGCCAGGACCGATACCACGCCGCTGACGAAGTAAAAAACGGTCAGCGCCAGATTCAGCTCCACAATAATTCCGCCGAACAAGCTCAGGATCGCGGTCATCGCCAGGGCCAGTTGCGGAGTGACCAAAACGCTCACCAACATGGTGGCGAAGCTTACCGGAGCCAGATACGGCAGCGAGGTATTATCCGCCAACGACAAAACCTTGATCAATCCGACCACCATCACCAGGAGCAACAACATCAGATAGAGCAGCCGTTCCTGCTTAAAGAGGGCCGGATGAAACTGCATGATATAGACCAGACCCAGGATGATCAGTAAGATAAGAAAGAACGACAGGCTCAGGAACACCCGGATCCGGTTCGATTCATCGGTGATCAGATGCAGCTCTTTCAGCATGCGCAGATCATTTTCGGTGATCACCTGGTTCTTGGCGATCAAGGTTTCGTTTTGGCGGTGGACCACCTCGGGGACTTCCCGGTTGACCCGTTCCTGCAGGCGGGCGATCTTCGCCTGGTCCAGCACCAGGTTGGGGCGGATCGCGACCTCCAGCAGCTGGGCCAGGACCGGCAGGACCGTCCGGGAGACCGCTTGTTTCTCCAGCAGCGGCGCCAGCGACGTTCTGACCTTCGCCAGGTCGTTTTCGCCGATCATCTGGTTGGCCTCCAGATCCTGGAGCACCTGATGGGATTTTTCCTTGACGGTCTGGTAGGCGTCATCGGACAACGCCAACAGATTGCGGACCAAATCCCGGCTGGGCGATTGATAGACGAACTTGGTCAACCGCGCGATGAGCTGCGCGACGGAATCCGCCACACCCGGCCTGGCGGAGCTTTCCGCCCGTTGGCGTTCCTGATCGATCAATTCAAAAAAGCGGTTCAGCTTATAGGCCGCGTCATTTCCCACCGAGTTGTCGATCTGGTAATAGGCCGGATCCTGTTTGGCGATCTCCACCGCCCGCTCCCAGGCGTCCGCCCGGGCCAGCTTGGTGGCTTCAAAGTCCACCACGTCCTTGGGAGCCACGATCTCCTCCTTGCTGACCTGGCCTATTTTGAGGTCAAGCGCCCGGGGGAAAAGATTGATCTGCAACAAGGTGATGAGCAGCAAAAAACAGACGACCACCAGCAGTCCTTCGCGGACCGACGGGGTTTTCATCACGCCCGCCATTTTGGCGAGGACTTCCAGGGGCGCCGCCGTCTCATTACCGCGGACTTTCTTCGGGGTCAACCCTTGACTGTCATTGTGTTCCACGCGAGCCGTCTCCTTTACTTGTCCAGCGCATCATAGCGCTGGTAGGCCCTGATGATCCGCTGCACCAACTCATGGCGGACCACATCGCGATCACTCAGCATCACCACGGCGATGCCGGAAACTCCGGCAAAGATCTCGGCCACATCGGCCAGGCCCGACCGCACGCCGCGCGGCAGGTCCACCTGGGTGATATCGCCGGTCACCACCGCTTTGGAACCGAATCCCAGACGGGTCAGGAACATCTTCATCTGCTCGGGCGTGGTATTTTGGGCCTCGTCCAAGATGATGAACGAGTCATCCAAGGTCCGGCCACGCATATACGCCAGCGGAGCAATCTCGATCACGCCCCGCTCAAAATGTTTCTGAAAAAGATCGACCCCCATGATGTCATATAATGAATCATACAGCGGCCGCAGGTACGGATCGACCTTTTCCTGCAGATCGCCGGGGAGAAAACCCAATTTTTCGCCGGCTTCCACCGCCGGCCGGGTCAGGATGATCCGGTTGACCTCCTTGGCCTGGAGCGCCGCCACGGCCAGGGCCACGGCCAGATAGGTTTTGCCGGTTCCGGCCGGCCCGATGCCGAAGCTCAGCGTGTGATGGCGCACGGCTTCCACATATTGCTGCTGGCCGATGGTCCGCGGAAAAAGCTTCTTGCCCCGGGCGGTGACCGCCACGATGTTTTGGGTGAGGGAAGCCACTTTGGCCAGCTGATCTTCCTTGGCGAGGCTGATCATATAGGTGATCTCCGCCGGGCCGGGATGGTTGCCTTGCTGCAGTTGTTCGCCGATGATCGCGAAGATGGCGGCGGCCCGCTCCACCCCAGGCGCCGCGCCGGACAGGACCAATTCATTGCCGCGGGAAAAAATTTCGATCCCCAGCCCCGCGCCGACCAACCGCAGATGCTCCTCGAGTTTGCCGATAATTTGCGGGGCGAAACGGGGTTCAAGCGCCAGTTTCAACTCTTGATTATTCAAATAGCTGCGAGTACTCCTTCAATTAAAATGTCAATTTGGCGATTCCGGAGGCTGATCTTTCAACGGAGCGATCAGGGCGATATCCTGAATGCTTTCGTAGGTGACGATCAATTTCAGGAAGTTGCCCTCCGTCGACCAGTGGACGGTCCGTTTGCCGCCCCGGCCCGGCAGATACTTGCGGCGTTCCGCCGCTTCGCGCAGCGCGGCCGCCTTCAGCTCCGCCGGGGTCCGGACCACCTTCACCCAACGGGCCGCCTGCCAGGTATCTTTAATGATTTCTACAACCAAAGCCGGATTCCTGCCTTGATAAAGTCTCTTTTGCCACCGGGTCCAGGAATAATTGGCAACCGGCCGCTTTCCCAGCCGGAACAGGGGCCAGAGCCGTTTGCCCACCCGGAGGCTGTAAGCGGTCAGCCGCTCCCGTTCCGGCAGGGCCCGCCAGCAGAGGCGCGGTTCGGTCACTTCGATATCCTGCCAGACCCGGGCCTCCACGATCCCGTTGGCCGGTACCGGTATTTTTACCAATTCACCGCTCGCTTTATCACTCTGCCATTCGATGCCGCTGATCAGCAGGTCGCCCGGGGCGACGGTATCCCCTTCTTTCACCGCCGAGGTGCCCCGGATGACCGCCACTTTGGTGACCAGCCCGTCGCGGCCGGCGATCAGATCGTAGCTGCTCCGGGCCGGCGGCGGCACTTTCCGCTTGACCACCGTGACGTCGGCCACCACGCCGCGCAGATTGAGCCCGAACCAGACCGCCTGCGGCATTTCCAGCATCACTTCCCGTTCGACCATGGTCTTGCGGGTCAGCAGGCTCCGGCGGGTCACTCCCGGCTTGACCCCCAGCTTGGCCAAGGTGGTGAACAGTTGTTGGCGGTCGGCCCCCTCAAATCCCTCCACCCGGATCACCAGGACCAAGGTGGACAGGTAGATTAACCCTCCCACGAACAGCACCGAGCCCAGCAGGAAGGTCCGGCGCCGCCGCATTTTTCGCCAGCTGAAAGGCCAGCCCCGCTTGCGGTGCAGCCGCACCGTGGCCTGGGAGCGCCGGGCGTATTCGCGGATGCGCCGGAAGCCGTGAGCCCGCAGCTTGACATGGAGCACGTCGGGGCCGACCCGTTTCACATCCCAGAGCACCAGCCCGGAATTGGTGGCCAAGTTGATGAATTTCTCCAGATGCGGGCCGCGGACCAGGATCTCCACATAACCGAGAAGCCAGGAGACGATCCGGTTCAAAAGCATCCGCGCTACCTCCAGTCCACCAAGTCGAGCTGCGCGATCCGGCCCTGGATGATGACCTCGTCCTTCACCGCCGAGACCAGGGTCAGATTCTCGCCCGCGATCCGCAGCTCGCCCAGTTTGGTATTGACCCGGACCACCCGCGTGTCATACTCGATGACGCCGCGGTGGTTCTCAATGATCGCGCTCCGGTTGGCGCTCAATACGATCCGCGGCCAGTCGGCCACGGTATCCAGCGGTATATCCAAAAACTCCATTAACTTGTGTCCGATGGGACTCTTCTTCTCCGGCACGGCAATCCCCCCTATTATGTTGTATGCGGCGAGGGGTGGATTTTATTAATCCGGTAGTTAAGTGTAGCCTTTTTCCGGTCCGGCCCGCCGTTCCTAAATCCTTTGCAGAGAAGTTCCCGGAAAAGGTTAGTTTTTTGTTAATTGTTTGTTATATTCTGCTTATATGGAGATCAAGGCAATTGACAACCGGGATGTCTAGTGGTAATTTTAGGTTTGTGTAACAACTTGAGGAGAAAACTGAGACAACTCCTCCGGTACGCGTTACAGAGAATCGGTATCGAAAAGATACCAAAAAAATTAAGGAGGAAGAAAGAATGAAAAAACTGCTCGTTGCTTTACTCTCCCTGGTTCTGGTTTTTGCAGTTGTGGCCAGCGTCTCCGCTGCCGCGCCGACCGTCACCGGTTTGCTTCAATATGAAGCCCATGAAGACACCGGTACAACCGATGCTGAAAAGGTGGATGCTCGTATTTTCTTCAATGGTAGTATTAATGACGCGACCAATTATACCGTATCGCTTCAATATGCTGATACGGCTGCGAATGGCGCTAATGTCAAAGTCCGTGAAGCATTTGCTACTTATAAGACAGGTTTGGGTAATTTCTCCCTTGGTAAAATTCGCATTACCCCGAGCATCATCGACTTGTTAGGTGGAGTTTCTCCTCTAGCCGGTGATGTCGACGGAATTACCGCTGCTCAAGTAGTTGTTAAATACGCTTATTCCTTCGATGATAATACTAACGTATGGTTAGCTGTAGTCCCGGCCGATTCTAGCCAAAGTGCTACCAGCAAAGTTGAGGCTGGAGCTTTTGTTGCACAACTTAATACCAAAGCTTCCATCTTCGACTTGGGTCTGAATTATCAATATGAAGGTGAAGGCGATGCGGGTTATGCTTTCCAGGCCAGCACCACTTTGTTCGATTCCTTGAAGCTCTGGACCGAACTGGGCAGAGTTGCCGATCAAACCGAAGCCGCTTCTTCTGATGCTAAGACTGCCTATTATGTTGGCGCCGCTTACACTATTGGAAAATTAACTCTGGAGTACGAAGAACAGTTCAACGATGATTTCAAATACAATGCTACATTCAGTGGAAAAGGTAAACACTGGGGTTCCAAAGTTAGCTACGCTGTAAATGATAACCTGACCCTGGAACTTTACCACAGCCCCAATTACGCTATTGGCGGCTTCGACAACAGCAAAAACTTCGCCAAAGCAGTTATCAGCTTCTAAGAAATACTGTCCTACATAAAAGCCACCTCTCGGGGTGGCTTTTATTTTTTCCACTCCCTTACATCTGATCTGTCTATCTAACCCCACCAACTTGCTAAACTCTTTCTGGAGGCAACTCCACCAAGCTACCAAGCCGATTTTCCTCTCTCTTCGCTCTCTCCGAATCGGAGAGAGTAACCATCATTCTTCGGCAGCCTAAAAGCTTTTCGACTATGGAGCCCGGTGGTTCCCCTTCCCGATTTAGGCCATAGGTTGAGGGGGTGAAATAGATCTTTTTACGAATCACGGATCTCTTTCGGCGGCTGAAAGAGCTCTTTCAATCGCTCAAGGAGCTCTTTTTGTGGAAAAAGAGTTCTCTCAATCGGTCAGCAAGCTCTTTTTGTGGATAAGCAAGCTCTTTTTGTGAATAAATGAGCTCGCTCAGTCGTCGAGCGAACTCTTTTTGTGGATAAGCGAGCTCGTTTTGTGAATGAACAAGCTCTTTTTCGGGAAAATGAGCTCGCTCAGTCGCCCAGCAAGCTCTTTTTGTGGATAAGCGAGCTGGTTTTGTGAATAAGTAAGCTATTTTTGTGGATAAACGGTATCGTTGAATGGGGTTAATGAATTTTGGCTGTGGATAAGTCGGGGAAGCCCCGGTAAAACAAGGTCCCATCTCTTCGCTTCCTTGAGCCGCTTGCTTCATAGAGAGGGAAAGGCACTATAGTTGCTACTGGCTTCCGGGTAACTCAAGGGGTGAGTTCCGAGGGCCCAAAACCAGACTCTCCCCTGAGTTTCACTTGCATCAGGCGATTCGGAAGATTTTGGTTGCACACGGAAAGTCCCTTTCGTAAGCTCGCTCGATGCAGCCCTCATCCCCAGCCCTTCTCCCGGCATCGGCCGGGAGAAGGGTATCGAAGACCGTTCTTGCCAATCCATTCCCAAAACCCTCTACCGGCCTTTGACGAGAGAGGGGGGGTGAGGGCTGCCTCGAACGGGATAAGTTTGAAGTTCAGTAGCGAGGGGGACCATGTTTGACTGAGCTTTTTGTTTCAAAGTTTCATAAACCCGGTAAATCAAGGTTCCCCTCTCGCTTGCTTCAAAGGAGGAACGACACGATTGTTGCTACTGCCGTTCGGGCCCGGGGTCACGATGTTAACCTAAATCTGATGCTGTCGATCCAGCCCCACGAACTTGCTGAATTCCTTCTGGAAGAGCAACTCCACCGTGCCGACCGGGCCGTTTCTCTGCTTGGCGATGATCAGGTCGGTGATCCCTTTCTTCTCGGTCTCTTTATTGTAATAATCCTCGCGGTAGAGGAAGGCGACGATGTCCGCGTCCTGCTCCAGGGATCCCGATTCGCGCAGGTCGGCTAGGGACGGCGTCTTGTCGGTCCGCTGCTCGACGGCGCGCGACAGCTGGGACAGGGAGATCACCGGCACCTCCAGCTCGCGGGCGAGCGCCTTCAGCGACCGGGAGATCTCCGACACCTCCTGCTGCCGGTTCTCGGAACGGCCGCGCGACTGCATCAGCTGCAGGTAGTCGATGACGATCAATCCCAGGCCGGCCTCGGCCTTGATCCGCCGGGCCTTGGCCCGGATGTCGAAAACCGTCACGCCGGGAGTGTCGTCGATGTAGATATTGGACTCGGAGAGCCGGCCCAGGGCGTGGGAGAGGCGCGGCCAGTCCTCGTCGCGCAGGGTTCCGGTACGGATCCGCTGATTGTCGACGCCCGCCTCGGAACAGAGCAGCTTCAGGGCCAGCTGCTCCTTGGACATTTCCAGGCTGAAGACGATCACCGGCGCTTTGTAGTCCACCGCGGCGTTTCTGGCCAGGTTCAGGGCGAAGGTGGTCTTGCCCATACTGGGCCGGGCCGCCAGAATGATCAGGTCCGACGGTTGCAGGCCGGCGGTCATCCGGTCCAGATCGCGAAACCCGGTGCCCAGCCCGGTGACGCCGCCCCGGTTCTCATAGAGTTGCTCGATCCGTTCGAAGGTGTCGATCAGGATGCTCTTGAGCGCGACATACCCTTTGACGTGGCGCTGTTGGGCGATTTGGAAGATCTGCTTTTCGGCCTGGTCGAGGATGCTGTCCACCTCGTCGGCGCCCTCGTAGCCCAGGCGGACGATTTCGGTGGCGGTGTTGATGATCGAGCGGAGCAAGGCCTTTTCCGCCACGATCTTGGCGTAGTATTCGACATTGGCGGCGGTGGGCACCGCGTTGGCCAGAGCGGTCAGGTAGGGGATCCCACCGATCTTCTCCAGCATGTTGCGGCGTTTCAACTCTTCGGAAACGGTAATGATGTCCACCGGTTCGCCGTGGTTATGCAGATGCAATACGACCTCGAAGATGACCCGGTGCGCCTCGCGGTAAAAAGCTTCGGACTGCAACAGTTCCAGGCCCTTTTCGATCGCTTCCTTCTCCAAAAACATCGAGCCCAGCGTCGAGCGTTCGGCGTCGATATTCTGCGGGGGGATCCGTTCGGCAATGGATGCAATACTCATCGTTGACTTCCTCCATCCGGCATGATGTCAGCTTTGCTGACTCCGGCCTCGCATTGAATGTAATAAGACCGTCATGATTCCAATACCATAGTAATTCTGTAAAAAAGCCGCAGTCCCTGCCGCCCGCCGGGCGCGAGTCCAAAATCTTCATCTCCGGCGCCGCGCCAATTTCTGCCATGCACGGCGGCTCCGCCCGGGAGCAAAAGAAAAAGGCTGTCCCCTGCGGCGGGGGCAACCTCTTGAACGGATATGGCCGGGGCGGCCGGAAGGCTGCCCCGGTCATTCGGGAGCCAACACCCGATCGTTAAAGCCAAAAGTCTGGGTCAGATCGACGTGGCCGGCCAGCGATTCCACCTCGCTCCCTTCCACCAGGATCTTCACCTGGTGGATATCCGGAAACTTGGTGAGGGTATTGACTAGGGAAGCGACGGCCAGAGCCTCCCCCTCGGCGCCGACGTTCAGACGGGTGGCGGCCTGATTCAAGTCCACCGTGGCCAGACCGTTCGCGACCTTCAGATCCAGTACTGCGGTGTCTCTGGGGAACAGCCTCTCCAAACCGGAGCCCGCCGGCGGTCCGGCGAACAACGCCGCCAGCGCCCGGCGATGCCGGTCGCCGTCCCGGGGAATCCGGACCAGCACCGGCTGGAGCGAGAAATTATTCCCGTCCGTCCGCATGAAGAATACCGCCGCCGTTTCGGTGGCCAACTCCCGGTTCTCCGCCATCAGCCGCCGGTTCTCCCGGAGCAGCGGAATGGTGGCCGTCCGGCCCAGATAGTAGCCGATTCCGCCGGAAACGATGAATACGCCCAACATTGCCAAAATCGTCGCGCGACGCAATGACGAGCCCCCCCCAATGCGACCAAGGGCGGCTCCCGGCCGCCCTTGCTGCTGTTTTTCGATTGATAACTACCTTCTCCAGCATGTCACCGGCCGTGGCTCAAGAGCCGGGTCCGGCCTTTAAAACTTATGCTGGAAACCTACCCGGTACTTGGGATCCTTGTCGTACTGACTATTGATGTCCAGGACCAGGCTCGTCTGATCGCTGACATGATACTTCAGCTGGTAATCATGGAAGAACTCGCCTTCGATATAGAGCATCGGCTGCAGGTGCAGCTCCCATTTGTTCCACTGCCACCCCAGGTCGCCGCGGAGGAAAAGCTGCGGCTGGTTGTCGTCGTTATAGTCATAGATGATGATGTCGTCGCCGTTCTCGCCCCGGACTCCGGCGAATAAAAAGATCCGCGGATACATCTGGATCCGGACCGCCGCTTCGTAACGGGCCCAGTCCTCGCCCCGGTATCCCGTATCATAAAAACCGGTCAGCCGCAGGTTGGTACCGAACGGGATCGAAAAATCCAGTCCGGCGTAGCCGTTATAGTCCTCAGCTTCGGTATCGTAGCGCACCCCGCCTTTGACCGCGATCTTATCCGAGAACCGGTATTTCAGGCCGGTGGTCAAGGCATCATACTGATAATGAGCCTCCAGATTCGTCTTCTCTCCCAGGTGCAGATCGAGATCGCCATAGCCGTCGACGCCGAAGATTCCGGTGACGCTGCTTTGGGGCGCGGGCTCTTCGGCCAGGGCCGCGGCGGAGACCATCAGCAGCAATGCCGTAATGAACAGGCCGATCAGTGTCAGTTTCTTCACAAAGATTTCCCCTTCCGTTTTCTCTGAGAACTGCCGCGTTCCTTTCAGCCAAGTCCTTGTCCCCAATCACCGCTGGCGACGGGGAACGCCGCCACGGATTGCGGAATTCAGGAAATCCGGCAAAGCTCTCATTTCTGCGCTTACAGACTTCTAACGATTCCAAACGCGATTGGTTCCCAACCCCGTCATGGCTCCGCGTCCCGGGGTTTCCCCCGCCCCGGGCCTGCGGAAACCGGCTTGAGACTCCAAAGGCATCAACGTAAGTTTTCTGCCGTCCCATCCTTAGGTTCACATGATTTCCAGTCCCATAGGGAGATAATTCGCGAAAAACTTTCATAATCCTCTTCCAGCATCGCGGCAATGCGCCAGTAATTCCTCACTGCGCTGGCAAATGGCGCATCGCCCGCCTGAATCTTCCTTCTTGAAGATGACATTTCGTAGCACCTTATACCCACAATCTAAAATACAAATTCCGGATATCCCTCTCCATTCAAGGGCAATGTCATCAAGCTATCGTAGAAAAATTTGGCTGACGAAATGGAACGCCGACCGGGCGATAAATCACCCGGCTACAAGGCGAAAGGACCTTGAAAGGCCCTAAACAATGGGATGAAATATTCTGCTTAAAATTAGCCACAGAAGGCCTTACATCTTGTAGCCGGGGCATTCATGCCCCGGTTGGCCCGCATATCGTCTATCGTGTAGGCACCGTCGAAACAAAAGTCCAAGATATGGGATCGTCGCTTGATGACATTACCATTCAAGGGAAGATTATTTTTAAAATTATGCCAATTTTCTCACATCGTATGCTCCCCAAAGGGCGATTCCAGCAAGCAAACTTCGCCGCAGCCGGTGTCGACCTCCGCCCGGATTCCCTGCGGCAGGGTCCACTGGTGCGCGGCGTGGCCGATGGGGTAGCCATACGCCGCCGGACAGTCCAACTGCGCCAAGCGCTCGGCGAAGACGGCGATCAGTTCCGCCTCTTTGCCCTGCTCCGGAGGGAGCGAGCGGCCCACCAGCACCGCGGCGGCATTGTCCCAGACCCCGCTCAGCAGCAGCTGGGTCAGCATCCGGTCGATCCGGTACGGCGCTTCTCCGGTCTCTTCCACGAAGACCACCGCATTGTCGAAATTCGGCAAAAAACGGGTGCCCAGGAGCGCCAGGAGCGTCGCCAGATTCCCTCCCAAAAGCGGTCCCATGGCCCGGCCGGTCCGGATCGGCACGAACAACCGCTCCTCCTGGGGTGGCCACGGCAACGGAGCAGTCTCCGCCGTTCCGGACAGCATCCGCAGGGCCTGAGCGGCGCTGAAAGTACTTTGCCCCAGCGTCGTCAATACCGGGCCATGAAAGGTCACCAGCTTGATTTGGGACCATAGGGCCAACTCCAGGCCGGTAATGTCGCTGAAGCCGATCAGCGGCTTGGGAAATTTGGCGAAGAGGCTGTAATAAAGTTTCGGCAATAAGCGCAGTGTGCCGTAACCGCCCCGCAGGCACCAGATGGCGGCCACCGCCGGATCGGCCCAAAGCCTTTCCAGATCGGAGCGGCGTTCCAGGTCGCTCCCGGCCAGATACCCCGGACGCCAACGGACGGTCGTGCCGGCCTCGACTTGGTAGCCGGCGGCCAATAATTCCGCCATCGCCCGCTCGGCCGCCTCCGGCTTCTCCACCGGGCTAGCCGGGGCCACGACCCCGATGCGTGCGCCCGGCGCCAGCGGTTGCGGTTTAATCTTCCCCATGGCAACCTCCTGAAATAATTGATGAACGACTTCCAACCCCGCCGGTTTACGGCATATAGAAACCCGCAAACCGGTGCATACTAAGCCATGATTTGGAGGAATAGCGATGAAATTCAGTGCGTTCTTTGGCAGGCTCTTTCAATTCCACCGCAAAGACCAGCGCTTTTCCCTGGGCAATCAGTCATTCGAGCGGCCGCCGCTTCCCAAAAAGGAGCCGGGGGCCGAGTTGAGCCGGGATCTGGCGGAGAATGAGGCGCAACTCAAAGAGATTTTCGGGCTTCCCACCAATATGGATGTGGTCATCCGCGATTTCGAGATCCCGGCCTTGAATCGGAAAGCTCTCATTATATATATTGACGGACTCAGCGATCGCAACACCCAAAATTTTGCGATCCTCGAGCCTCTGATGGTGTTGGGCCACGATGAGTCGGGCGATTCCGGCGATGTGATCGAAAGGGTCTATCAAAAACTGCTCCCGGGTCACCAGATTCAGCGCACCAAGAAACGCCAGGATGTCATCTTCGGAGTGCTGGACGGTTCCAGCGCGCTGCTGGTCGACGGCGGCAACGAGGCGCTGATCATCGAGACCAAAGGCTGGGAACACCGGGGCATCGAGAAACCCTCCAATGAGCCGGTAGTGCGCGGACCCCAAGAAAGCTTCAATGAAAACTTCCGCGCCAATACCGCCAGCATCCGGCGGTACATCCGCGATCCCAAGCTTTATACCGAGATCCTCCGGGTCGGCAAGCGCAGCAACAACCTGCTGGGGATGATGTATATCGAGGATATCGCCAATCCGAAACTGGTGGAAGAGGTGAAATACCGGATCCAGACCATCGCCGAGACGGTCGATTACATTCCGGAGACCGGCATGCTGGAGGAGTTCCTGGAGGATCACCCTAAATCACTGGTGCCCCAGATGCTCTCCACCGAACGGCCGGACCGGGTCGCAGCCTATCTCCGGGAAGGTCACGTGGCGCTGTTGATGGCCAACAGCCCCTTCTCGCTGGTGGTACCGATCACGTTCACCATTTTTTTGCACGCGGCGGAGGATTACTATCTACGCTGGCCCTTCGGCAACTTTCTCCGGCTGATCCGCTCCGGCGCCATCTTCATCGCCCTGCTGCTGCCGGCGATCTACATCGGCGTGGTCAATTACCACCAGGAGATGATCCCCACCGATCTGCTGCTGGCGATGACCGCCGCCCGGGAAGCGGTGCCGTTTCCGGCCTTTGTGGAGATCATCTTCATGGAATTTGCCTTCGAACTGATCCGCGAAGCGGGGGTGCGGATCCCGAGCGTCATCGGTCCCACCATCGGCATTGTCGGCGCCTTGATCCTGGGCCAGGCGGCGGTCAGCGCCTCCATCGTCAGTCCGATCCTGATCATCATCATCGCCATCACCGCGCTGGCTTCTTTTGTGGTGCCCAACTATAATGCCTCGTTTACGATCCGTATCTCGCGTTTCATCTTTGTGGTCCTCGCGGCGGTGCTCGGTTTTTTCGGGATCGCCTTCGGCGTCTTCGTGCTCGCGCTCCATTTGGCCTCCATCAACAGTTTCGGCGTGCCGTTCCTGACGCCCATCGCTCCCTACCGGCCCAAAAATAAAGACCGGGTGTTGCGGCCCCGTTCCTACGCCCAACCGTACCGTCCGGTCTTCCTCCGGCCTTTGGACGCCATCCGCCAGAAATGGAACGCCCGGCCCTGGGACCGGCCCCAGGCAGACCATTCAGAAGAGGAGGATGACCATGATTCGTGAAGAAAAAATCGGACACCGCGAAGCCTTGACCCTGATCGTCATCCTGTTGACCGCCAAGATCTTTCTCTCCTTCCCCCGCAATCTGGCGCTGCTCAGCGACGCCGCGGGCTGGATCACGGTCCTTTTGGCGGGGATCTGCAGCCTCATCGGCTGGTTCTTTCTTAACGCGGTGCTCGCCAAATATCCCGAGCTCAATCTGGTGGAGATCGCTCAAAAAGTAACCGGAGGATGGATCGGCAAGATCATCGGCCTTTTGATCACGGTCTTTTTTATGTTCTTGACAGCCCTCTATCTGCGGCAGTTTGCCGAAAGCTTTATCCTGGCGATCCTGCCCCACACGCCGATCAGCGTTATCTCGCTCGCTTTTTTATTCCTGCTGGTCTACGCCAACCTGCTCGGGATCGAGATTTTGTCGCGGGTCGCCTGGTTATTCGGGCCGTATCTGGTGGCGGCCTTAATCCTGATTATCGGCTTTGCGCTACCCCAGGCCAAGTTGGATTATATCACGCCGGCGCTCGGGCCGGGCGTCTTGAAGGTCATCCGGTTTTCTTTCTTTGAAATCTCTTCGTTCGCCGAAATATTGCTGCTGGGGATCATCGCCCCGCTAATCCGCAAGCGCGAGAAGCGTTTTCGGGTCGGAGTCTACGGGCTGATCCTGGCGACCCTGATCAATACGGCCCTCGCCGCCATCACGGTGATGGTCTTCAATTACGTCGCAACCCAGGGGCTGATCTTTCCCGCTTTGCAGCTGAGCCGGCTCATCTCCTTCGGCGAATTCTTTCAACGGGTCGAGGCGCTCTTCGTGTTTCTCTGGTTCTTCTGGGCCGGGATCCAGCTGGGAGGGTTGTTTTACGGCTCGGTCACCAGCTTTGCGCAGACCTTCAAGATTGAGGATTACCGGCCGTTAATCTTCCCCGTGGCGGTGCTCGTCTTCGCGGTGAGCATGATCCCTTCCTCGATGACTCAGGCCGTACAATGGAGCGGTTCCACCAGCGAATTGGCCTGGCTCGGTTATAGCTATTCCGGAGTCGCTTTCGGCATTCCCCTGCTCCTTTGGTGCTGGACCTTGATCCGCGGGAAAGTGGGTGGCAACTCATGAGACCGCGCCGCATCCTGATATCCGTCCTCGCGACGGTCCTGGCGGTAATGCCATTGTTGCTCAGCGGCTGCTGGGATCGGCAGGAACTGGAAAGCCTCGGCCTGATCCAGGCGCTCGGATTGGATCCCAGTTCCGACGGGCGCGGGGTGAGCGTCACCACCTTGCTGGCCATCCCTTCCCAGACCAAATCGGGGGGCGGGGGAGGCGGCGGGGAGGGGCCGGGGACTTTCATCATCACCATGGAAGCCCCCTCCATCTATGAAGCTTTCAACAAAATCAACACCACCGTCAACCGGGAGATCACCTTGCTCCAAAACTCGGTCATTATTATCGGCGACGCGCTGGCCCGCCAGGGGTTGCTGCCCTGGATCGATAATCTGATCCGTTTCCGGGAAATGCGCCGGACCGTGAATATCCTGATTGCCCGCGGCAAAGCCGCGGATTTGATGCAAGTCCAACCCAAGCTGGAGAAGAATGCCGGCGAATATTTCCAGGACCTGATCGGGCTTTCCAAAAGCAACGGGATGTTTCCCATCACTACCCTCAATGATTTCATGTACCGCTATGAGGCCTATGCCCAGGACAACTATGCCCCATACCTCGCCAAGTACCAGCGCCAGCCGGCGGAGAGCGGTGCGGGGCAAGGCAGCGGCGGCGGGCAAGGAGGGGGAAGCGGCCCGAAGCAAGAAGAGACCCCCAAGCCCCCGACCGAAGAGGCCAAGGATATCCGCTGCATCGGAACGGCAGTCTTCCACGCCGATAAAATGGTAGGCGCCCTTGATAATTACGAAAGCCAGATGCTGCTCTTGTTGACCAACCATTTTCGCGAGGCTTTTCTGACCATTGAGGATCCAATCCGGCCGAATTTCTACATCGTTTTCCGTCTGATCGCCAGCAATCCGACTCAGATCCGCTATCAGCCCAGCGGCGGGCAACAGCGTTTCAGAGTCCAGTGCCGGCTGGAAGCCGATCTAGTCAGTATCCAGAGCGGGATTGATTATACCGCTCCCGATAAAGAAGCGCTCCTGGGCAAAAAGATCGCCGCTGAGCTGACCCGGCGGATCCGCCGGGTGATTACCAAGGCTCAAAAGGAGTATCACTCCGATATCTTCGGCTTCGGGAATAAAGTCCGGATGACCACGGCCACTTCCCAGGAATGGGACCGTTTCGACTGGCCGGCCAAGTTTCCCGATGCGGAGATCCGGGTCGGCGTCAAGGTGGCCATTCGCCGGGTCGGAGTTCAGTTCCAACCGCCGCAACGGCGTTAACCGAGGTTAAAAAAAACGGGAGCGGTCATCCGCTCCCGTCAGAGTGTAGACAAAACCCGCATTCAAGCCGCAGGCAAAGAAGTGGTTTTCCGCAACTTGTTCAATTTAAAGAATCGGGATAAGAGAGCTAAAGAACCCACCGAAAGAGGCGGCGGCATCCCTCGCTTTTTCTTCCCCATCGCCAGCTTCTTTAAAGCTTTCGTAAAGCGTAAAACAAGGCTGCCGACTTTACTTTGTCGACAGCCTGACCCGTTAGTGATTGAGGAAGAGCATATAAAAGGGCAACCCGATGCAGAGCAGCGCTAAAACCATAACCGCCAGGCCGCCGCCGTAGTTCTTCTCCCGCCATTGCTCCAAGCCGAAAAGTACCGTATAAAACGCCACCAGCAAGACTCCGAGCATTGCCACATAGGACACTCCGCCCACCTCCATCATTCTTTTCTTCCCCAGACTTAAAAGTGTTGTGATAAACCCTGCCCGAAGGTCAGGGTGAACACAAAAGCTCAGAAAAGCAAGTGATAAAGTCGTTTTTTAGTCCATTGAAAGGATGATTTCCGTTTCGAAAGACTTTATCACATGGCTTTTAAAGCTGACGGCGCACACCGCCAGGACAGAATATTGAGTACGACATCTATAGCATGCGCCGGCCGCCTTTAATTTATCGTAATCCTCCCCGGCGCTCGCTCCACGTTAATAAATTGGCCGCGTCTGTCGTATATTTTCAAGAACAGACACGAGCAGTCGCGAGGAGGAGACCCGGAATGAACCCTTTTAAATGGCACTGCCCCTACTGCAACTGTTTCGGCGTGGTGACGGAGACCAATTTTTATCAGACCCAGACCACTTTGGACAAAGGCCAGGACGGGCCGCCCCGCATCATTACCATGGAATTCGTGATCTGCCCCAATCCCGAGTGCCGCCGCTTCACTTTTAAAGTGACGATGTACCTCTCCAAGGGCCGGAACGAGGGCGAACCCGAGAACCGGGAGTTCCAATGGACCCTGCTGCCGCTCTCCGGTTGCGAACAATACTTCGAGGGAGTTCCGGCGCTGATTCTCGCCGATTACCAGGAGGCAGTGCGCATCCTGACCTTGAGTCCCCGCTCCGCGGCGCTGCTGGCCCGGAAATGCCTGCAAAATATCCTGGCTGATTTTTTTAAGATCGCCAAACCACTGGGCAAAGCCTTCCCCATCGTCCTCAAGAGCCGGCTCGATCCGGTCATCGCCGCCGGCATTACGGCGCGCTTCCAAAAGGAAGGCCGGCGGCTGGAGGAATTCATCAAACAGGGTCTCTCCCTGGCCAGCGCGGTCAAGCCGGAGGAGGTCCGGGAGCTGATCTGGCTGGTGGAAATCCTGTTGCGGGAGACCTATGTCAGCAAATATGAGAAGCTGAAACAGGTCCAGGAACCCCCTCAATCCTGAGCCTTATTCCGGATCGTCCGGCACCGGCCGGGTTTCCGCATAAAAAAGCAGGAATTTCTTTTTGAATAGGAAATAAATATAAATGACCCGGAGATGGACAACAGCTGGGATAACTTGCGGGCCCATTGCCGGTTTCATCCGGCCGGCGGCAGGACGGGCTCATTCCCCGGGCTCCGCCAGTGCCCATTTCCCGATCGCCTGCTTCGGCAAGCTCCATGACCATCCAAAAGTTAATGATAAGGAGAGAACTGAATGAGTTCGTTGCTCTTCCTCCATCTGTTCCTGGGATTGTTCGGTTTAAAAATCTTGATCAAACTGGTTCTTAACCTTTTAAATCTGATTCATCTCAAACGGAAGGCCGGCCAGATCCCCGGCCCCATTGCCGGCCTGGTCGATCATTCCCAGCTGCGCCGGATTGATTCGTACAATGCCGACAAGATGTGTTTTCAAACCATCGTTTTTTTGGCCGATACCCTGCTGCTGTTGGGTTTTCTCTTTACGCCGCTTTACGCGGGCTATACCGGATGGGTACAATCCCTGCCCTGGCCGGGACTGGCCAAGGGCCTGCTCTTCTTCCTGCTGATCAATTGGACGCTGTGGGCCCTGGAATTGCCCTTCAGTTTTTATTTTCATTTCGTCATCGAGTCCCGCTACGGCTTTAATAAGTACAGCCCCGGGGAGTGGTGGACGGACAACCTGAAGAGCTGGCTGATGAATACCGTCCTGACCGTGGTGGTCCTGGGCCTGATCCTGGCGCTCTGGGGCGACCGGACCGCCTTCACCGTCACCGACATCCTGGTCGGCTGGGGGATCATCTTCGGCCTGACGGTGCTGTTCATGTATCTGGTGCCGGTCCTGTTCATCCCCTTCTTTTATAAATTGACGCCTTTGCCCGACGGGCCGCTGAAGGAGCGGATCACCGCCCTGGTCGGCCAGACCGGTTTCACTATCCGCGGCATCTTCATGGCCGACGAGAGCCGGAAATCGGGCCACGCCAACGCGCAATTCGCCGGTTTCGGCAGGAATAAGACGATCATTCTCTTCGACAACCTGGTGGACCACTATACCGACGAGGAGATCCTGGCGGTGCTGGCCCACGAGATCGGCCACGGCAAAAAGAAACACCTGCTCAAGCTGATGCTGATGGTGCTGGTGGAAAGCCTGCTCTTTTTGGTCTTTGCCTTTTACCTGCTGACCGCCGACTTCACCTTTCAGGCGTTCGCCATTCCGAAACTCTTCTACAGCGGACTCTTCATCACCTATGTCTTCTTCTTTGACGTGCTGTCTTTTTACATTATGCCCTTTTCGTCCCGGTTCTCCCGGAAACTGGAGTATGAAGCCGATGCTTTTTCGCGCAAACTGATCGGGACCGCCGGACCGTTGGTATCGGTCTTCAAGAAATTTATCGTCAACGAATTGGACAACATCAACCCGCACCCTTTATACGAGGCCTTTTACTACTCCCACCCCACGCTCTGGAAACGGATCAAGGCCTTGGAGTCGTAGCCCCGGCCGGGCGCGGGAATTAAACAAAATTTTACTATACGCGGTTTCCGAATTGTTTTACACTATATGGAGATGAAACCGTTTTACTCGGCATTCAAGGAAATGCGCCCACTCAGCCGGGCGCGCCAGAAACTGCTTGCGACTCCGGGGCAAGCTCCCCATCCCGGAGTGCCTAGTCCTGTCTCGTGCCAAAATGGGCCGCAGGGAAAAAACCTCTGCTGCCTGTAAAATAGGAATAACTAACCCGCCGGAGGATGAAACATGCTGAAAAAATTCGCGAAGTTCAACGGTTTTAACGGCCCGGTGCTGACCATCGTGATGGATGGCGTCGGCTGTTCGGCCAACCCGGAAGGCAACGCCGTATCCCAAAGCTATACCCCGACCCTCGACCGCTTGCTGAAGGACTATCCCAACCTGCTGCTCACCGCCCACGGCACCGCCGTCGGACTCCCGACCGACGATGATATGGGCAACTCCGAGGTCGGACACAACGCGCTGGGCGCCGGACAAGTCTACAGCCAAGGCGCCAAACTGGTTTCCGAATCGATCGCCAGCGGCCAGCTTTTTGACCGTCCCGCCTGGAAGGAACTGACCGGCAACTGCGCAGCCAACGGCACCACGCTCCATCTGATCGGGCTCTTTTCCGACGGTAATGTCCACTCGCATATCGACCATTTGAAGGCGTTGATCGCCCGGGCCAAACAGGAAGGGGTCCGGCGGGTCCGGATCCACATTCTGCTTGACGGCAGAGACGTCGGAGAGACCTCGGCCCTGGAGTATGTCGATCCCTTCGAGGGGTATCTTTCCGAACTCCGTTCGGCCGATTTCGACGTCAGGATCGCCAGCGGCGGCGGACGGATGAAGATTACCATGGACCGCTACGGCGCCAACTGGGGAATGGTCGAGTTGGGCTGGCGCACCCATGTACTGGCCGAAGGGAAACAATTCCCCTCCGCCCATGAGGCCATCGTCGCCTACCGCGCGGAGGCCCGGGTCATCGACCAGGATCTACCGCCCTTTGTCATCGCCGAGAACGGCCAGCCGGTCGGACCCATCAACGACGGCGATAGCGTCATCTTCTTCAACTTCCGGGGCGACCGGGCCATCGAGATCAGCAAGGCTTTTGAAGACGACAACTTCCCCTATTTCGACCGGGTGCGCCGGCCCAAAGTGGTCTACGCCGGAATGCTGGAGTACGACGGTGACCTGCATATTCCCAAACGCTACCTGGTCAGCCCGCCGGAGATCCGCAACACCATGGGCGAGTATCTGGCCCGCACCGGCGTCAGCCAGCTGGCTATCTCCGAGACTCAAAAATTCGGCCACGTCACCTATTTCTGGAACGGCAACCGCAGCGGCAAGTTCGACGAACAGCTGGAGACCTACATCGAGATCACGTCGGACCAGATCCCCTTCGAGCAACGGCCCTGGATGAAAGGAGCCGAGATCACCGATCAGCTCATCGCGGAGCTGAAGACCGGCAAATACCGTTATGCCCGGGTCAATTTCCCCAACGGCGACATGGTCGGCCACACCGGCGACTATGAGGCGGCCCGCATCGCCGTGGAAACCGTCGACCTCTGCCTGGGCCGGATCCTGCTGGTCCTGGACGAACTGGGCGGAATGGCGATCATCACCGCCGACCACGGCAATGCCGATGAAATGTTCGAACTCGACAAAAAAGGCAAGCCGCTGACCGACAAGAGCGGCCGGATCAAGGCCAAGACCAGCCACACCCTGAATCCGGTGCCCTGTATCTTCTACGACAACCAACACCGCGGCGCCTATGAGATCGTCCCCGGCAAATACGGCCTGGCCAACCTGGCGGCCACCACCGCCAACCTGCTCGGCTACGAAGCGCCCGAGATGTGGGAGCAAGGAATCTTGCGATTTAAATAAGGGGAACGAGATTGAAACAAGCCGCCGGGACCCCGGCGGCTTCTTTATTTAGCTGAATTGAATAAACCTTCCCATCCCCGGATCACCAGTCACAGGGGAACCTGAACTCGATTAACAAGATTCAGGGATGAGTCTGATTTTGAAAAAATCAGGCCAATCCTTTCATCAAGCGAATCATGGTTCAAACATCGAGAAATTTCATTCCATAACCCGATACGCCCTCCTTGTCGCCGCAACAAGCGATGATTCCGGGGTCAAAACCGTTCTTCGCGCATTCACCACTACCCCTTCACCACTGACCAGATGATCCGCGCCGCGAAATACATCAGCACCGCGCCGAGGGTTCGGTCGAACCAATGCTTGGAGCGGTTGTAAAACTCCCGGAAGCCATCCAAGCTGTTTTTGGTCCCTGGCTCTCCGGCCGCCGCCTCGCTCCCGGCCGCGCCTTCACGGGCCGGCCGCGAACGCAGGGCATGCCAGCCGAGCCAGACCAGGTATCCGGCCCCGGCCAGCTGGATCAGGTGAAAGAGCGTCGGGTAATGTTGCAGGATGAAGGCAAAACCCAGAATGGTGTAACTGACGTGAATGACCAGCGCGCTGGCGATCCCGAGGGCCGTGGCACGTCCGGCGCTCCGGCCGTAGCCCAGGCTGTTCTTCATCACTACCACGAAATCGGGCCCCGGCGCGATGCCGGCCAGCAAACCCACGATGGAGACTTCCAGATACATCGATCTTCCTCCTTTTGGACCGGGGATAACCCCCGGCCGGACCGGGACTTCCGTCGCGCCCATAGCGGCAGGCCCTGTCCCGCGGCTTCCGGCGGACCGTCTAGAAATTCGCTTCATTGCGACCCGGATGCATATTACCGTTCATTATACAACAAAACGCGATCCCGTTCCAGAAGGTGGAATCGTCGTTACCATATGTTAACCCCGCTTCCTCCGGCTCACAAAAACCCCCGCCTTTGTGAGATGGCGGGGGTTTCATAGCCCGGCGGCCGCTTTTGGTCCGGGGCGATCGGGGCGGCTCCGTCGCTTCGCCCCGGGGGACGGGCCGGATTAGGGCCGGATCCTGGGCAATTTCTGCTCTTGCAACACCTGGTTCAATAGGGTCAGGTCGTAGATATGCCGGAGATCCGGGCGTTTCTTGCCCAGGAATCCCAGTTCGAAAGCGCTGTTGGCCGCGGCGATCAACGTCTTGGGCAGCGGATCGTAGGTCAGCTCAAACCGGGTGAAGGCCTGGCGGAGGATCTCTTCGGGCAGGGCCTGGCCGGTGATGTTTTTGAGCTCCTGATTCAACTCCCGCTGGGCCCGGAGCGGAGCGGCGTTGATCCGCTGGGTCAGCCGCACGTGGGCCCGGAGCCATTTTTTCACCAGATCCGGGTGTTCTTTTAAGAATTTGGCGCTGACAATGATATTGGCCGTCACAAATTTGCCTTTCGGCCAGATGCTTCGCTCATCGAGGAAGACGGTGCCGCCGGCCTCGCTCACCAGCCGGCTGACCCAGGGCTCCACCGTCCAGGCGCCGTCGATCTCTTTCTTCCGGAAGAGGGTCAGTTGATCCGGGTTGGCCACCGGGATCACCTCGACCGTGCCGCCTTTCTCCTTGAGTTTCAAGCGGTGTTTCAAAAGATAAAACCGGAGCGACACATCCTGGGTGTTGCCGAGCTGCGGCGAGGCCAGCCGTTTCCCGGTCAGTTCGGCCGGACGCTTGACGCCCAGATCGCTCCGGAGCACCAGCGCCGCGCCGCCGCTGGCGGCTCCGGCGATGATCCGGAGCAAGATGCCGTCCGTCTTCAGATAGCCGTTCACCGCCGGATTGGGTCCGATATAGGCGAGGTCCAGGTTGCCGGACATCATCGCTTCGATCACCGACGGGCCGGCGTTGAAGACATACTGCTCGATCACCGCCTCATCGCCCAGCGCCTTCTGGAACGTGCCGTCCGCCATGCCCAGCACCGCCTGGGCATGCGTAATATTGGGGAAATACCCGACCCGGAGCTTCGTCCCGCCCCCGGCGAAAGCCGACGCGCCCAAGCAGACGATGCCCAGCCACAGGAGACCCAGTAAAAAACCGCATCTTCGCTGCACTTGCCATTCCCTCCCGCTCAATTTTTTCTGTGAATATGGTATTCGGGAACCGGGCAAAAGGCACCGGCGCGGCGAAAAAACCGGGGCGGGAAGAAACGCGACGGGTTTTGAGAGGGATGGGAGCAGCTCCGCCGGTCCGGGCGGAGCTCTTTTTCCGATGAACCGTTATGGGGAGAAGCCGAGCCCGGCGAGGATTTGGGTCAACTTGGCGATGCCGACCGGCTTGGCCACATAACCGTCGCAGCCGATCTCCAATGCCTGGTGAACATGGCCGGTCTCGGCCAGGGCGGTGATCATCAGGACCTTCGCACGCTTCTCCGGCAGGATCCCTTGCTGGATCTCGAAATTCCGGATCGCCTTCAGGACTTTGACCCCATCCACCTTGGGCATCATGATGTCCAGACAGATCAGCCGGTACGGCCGGCTCTCCTCCATGGCCAGGGTGAACGCTTCCAGCGCCTCCATGCCGTCGACGACCTGATCGCAGTCGCCATAGGCGGCCATGAATTGGGCCAGAAACTTCCGGCCGGGGTAATCATCTTCCGCGATTAAGATCCGCATCGAACTTCCTCCTGAAGCGGGGGCCGCCAGCGGTTCGCCCTCCCAGATCCGGTCCGGGCGAAAACGCGCGGGGCGGCGCCGGCCAAATCAGCCTGCTTTGGGGGTGAAGCCGTCCAGGATCATCTCCACCCCGGACAAGACCCGCTCCTGCAGTGAAAAAGAATAATCGCTCAACCGCCATATCAAACAGGTGTAATGAAAAAAGCCGTTCACCACATCGGCCAGGCTTTCCGCGTCGATCTCCGCCCGGATCTCGCCCGCCCCTTGCGCCGCTGTCAACAGATCGCGGACAAAGCCGTTGCGGCTGGTCAGGATGGCATTGACCTTGGCGGCCAGTTCCGGATCGTGCCGTAGCACGTCGAAGGCTTGCAGGATGGCGGTGATCGCCGGATAGTTCTGATAATAGATGGCGAAGGCTTTGATGACGAAGCGCAACGCCTGCTTGGGCGGGAGCCGCATCAGCTCCGCCGATGCCGCGATATCGGCGTCGAATTGCGAGAAATAATCCAGCACCGCCACCAGCAGTTCGTTTTTGCTTTTGAAATGGCGAAAGAGCGTTCCTTCGGATACGCCCTGCCGTTTGGCGAGTTCACGGGTGGAGAGGGCTTGAATGCCCATCTCCCCGATGATCTCGACCGCCGTGATGATCAAGGTTTCGCGCCGGGGCAATAAAGACGTCATGCTCGCCTCAATGGGAAAAGATTCGCATTTTGTCTAATTTTAGAATGGAATCTCGCCATTGTCAATATTCTTGCTCGCAGCGGCCGCCACACCATACTTGCCGAATCCGGCCGGAGCTGCGGCTGGGAGGTTTTCGGGCGCGGCTTTCCCGTTCCCGGCCGGGGCCGCCGGGCGCTCCGCGGCGTTTTGTTGTTGGTGCATCTTCTCCAGCATCTCCAGGAGTTCGGGCCGGATCTCCTCCAGTCCGGAACGGCGATTCCGCTGCAAGGTGAATTTGCCCACCTGTTCGCGCAAGAGATTGGCCTGGCCGGAGAGCTCCTCGCTGGAAGCCGCGGTCTCCTCGGAGGTCGCCGAGTTGGTCTGAACCACCTGGGATACTTGCATCACTCCCTGATTGACCTGGGCGATGCCGGTGGCCTGTTCCCGGCAGGCGATGGCGATCTCGCCGACCAGGCGCGTTACCTTGCCGACATCGGCCACGATCCGGTCCAGGGCCTCAGCGGTGTTGTTGGCAATCTTGGTGCCGCCCTCGACTTTTTTGATGGTCCCCTCGATCAGCGCGGTCGTCTCCTTGGCGGCATCGGCCGAACGGGCCGCCAGATTGCGCACTTCCTCCGCCACCACCGCGAAGCCTTTCCCCTGCTGGCCGGCGCGGGCCGCCTCCACCGCGGCATTCAGCGCCAGGATGTTGGTTTGGAAGGCGATCTCGTCAATCACCTTGATGATCTTGGAGATGTTGCCGGAGGCCTCGTTGATCTCCTCCATCGCCCGGAGCATCCCGTTCATCTGTTCGTTGCCCTGGGACGCATTGACTTGAGCGGTTTCCGCCAGCTCGTTGGCTTGGCCGGCATTCTCCGCATTCTGCCGGGTCTGGGAGGAGATCTCCTCGATCACCGCGGAGAGTTCCTCGATGGTGCTGGCCTGTTCGGTCGCGCCCTGGGACAGCGCCATGCTGGAATCGGAGACCTGCTTGGCGCCGGCGGCGACCTGTTCGGCGGCGGCATTGATGTTCGTCATGACCTCGTTAATGTTGCCGGCCATGGTCCGGAAGGCCTCCGCCAGCACGCCGATCTCGTCCCGGGATGACACCGCGACCCGCACATTCAGATCGCCCCGGGCGATCTGCTGGGCCCCTTCCATCAGGCCGCTCACGGGTTTGCTGATGATCCGGGCGATCCAAAGTCCCAAGCCGATCGCAAGAATTATCCCCAGTGCGATGAAGAGAATCATCGTCCACTGGGCGCGGCTGGCGACTACTTCATTCTGGCGCGACTTGGCCACCGCCAGCGCCACTTTCATCTCGCCCAGCTTCTCCAGGGACTGGTCGATGGCCACTGCCAGCGGCGTGGCGTCCCTTAAGGTGGCGAGCGCCTCGTCTTCGCGATTGGAGACTGCCAGCTCGATGATTTTCTCCTGAATCGGCGCGAATTTGGCGTGCGCCTCGCGAAAACGGGCAATCTCCCGGCTGCCTTTTTCGGTCCGGAGCGTCTTTTCGAAATCACTCAGGGCCGCGGTCAGCTGTTGGTCCGCTTCTTTAATGGAATCAACATACGCAGTCCGGTCCTTCCGGCCCCGCTCGACGAGGAGATCCCGCAAATTGACCCGGATCCTTTGATAGGCGACCCGGGCGTTCCCGATCTGTTCCAAAGGAAGCGTATTCAGCTGATACATCTCGGTGCCCGCGTCGCGGATGGCATTCATGTTCAGAATGCCGGTTACTCCGACGACCCCGGCGATCAGCGCGACCAAGACGAATGCGGACAACAGCTTGGTTCCGATCTTCAGATTATGAAACCATTTCATCGTATCGATTCCTCCTTGAATCCTATTCCGGCGTAAATCTGATCTCCAAGCAAGCATTCGCGGCCGTTTCCAGTCATGGAAGATCCGGAACGATCGATAGGGAATTCTTAAAAGCAGGCGTCGTTTTTCCCAATTTTTCCACGAAGCGGAGCGATCGCTCACTTATCTGATTTTATTGTAAGCCAAATTCTGCTATTGTCAATATTTTTCGTAAACTTGAAGGCGGAAATCTGCACGAAAGGATGCTTCAAAGAAGAATTTGGATTGGAGCTGGATTTTCTAAAAGAGAGGCTACGGTATAACGAAAAAGGCGGGAGGAAGAGCGGTTGTTGCCGCGACGAAGCGGGGCCGGGATTCGGGCAATCCGGCGAGGTCAGTTCTTATTCAGTCCCTCTTTGAATTCGGAAGGATTGATCCCCACGTACCGCTTGAAGATGGCGCTGAAATAGCGGTAATCCTGATATCCCACCAGGCCGGCGATCTCGTAAATCTTGACGGTCTTATTCTTTAACAGCTCAATCGCTTTTTTTATCCGGAAGTAGGTCAAATACTCGATGAAGGTATAATGGGTCTCGGCCTTGAAGATGCGGAAGAGATAGCTCTTGCTGATCTGCAGGTGCTCGGCAACCGCGGCGATATTGATGTTCTGCTGGTAACGGCCTTTAATATAATCGATGGCTGCCCGGACGTAATATTCCTTGCTGTCGACCTCGTCGTGGAGCAGGTACTCTTTGAAGAGCATCACCCGGCTTTCCTGGATCGAATCCAGGCCGTCCTGGAGCTTCTGGAGATTCTTTTGCTTGCGGACCTCCTGGACCACCCGGCGGATCACCTGATGCAATTTTTCGGGATGGATCGGCTTGAGCAAGTAATCCTTGACCCCCAGGCTCACCGCCTGTTGGGCGTATTCGAACTCGCTGTAGCCGGAGATGATGATGAATTCGGCCCGGGAGATCTTGCGCAGGCGTTCGATCATCCGCAGTCCGTTCAGGCCGGGCATCCGGATATCGGTGATGACGATGTCCGGCTGCGACTGTTTGACCAGGCGCAGCCCTGCCACGCCGTTGACCGCCTCGCCGATCACCTCGCAGCCCAGCTCCTCCCAGGGCGTGGTCAGGATCAGTCCCTTGCGCACCAGATTTTCATCTTCGATGACCACTACTTTAAGCATAGTCTTTCTCTCCTTGAGCCACTGCGGGCAGCCGCAAAATGATCTGAGTGCCCCGGCCTCGCCGGCTCCGAATGGTCAGGCCGTATTCATTGCCGTAATAGAGCTTGATGCGGCGGTTGACATTGGGGATCCCGATGCTGCTGGAAGCCTGATCGCCCTCGTTCTCCATCTCCCGGTTCAAGGCCGCCAATTGTTTCTTGGAGATGCCGACGCCGTTGTCGCTGATCTCGAAGACCAGCTCCGCTCCTTCCTGGTAGCCGCGCACCGTCAAGACCCCCTGGCCCACTTTGCTCTCCAGGCCGTGGATGATGGCGTTCTCCACCAGCGGCTGCAGGATCAGTTTTGGGATCTGGCACTGCTGAATGGCGGGATCGACCTCGATTGCGGCGGTAAATTTATCGCTGTAGCGAATCTTCTGAATCCGCAGATAGCTTTGGATAGTCTCCAGACTCTCGGCCACCGTGGAGAAGTCATTGCCATTGCTGATGCTGTTCCGGAGCAACTGCCCCAGCTCGGTGACGATCACCGAGATCTCGGTGACATGGTTCAACTGGGCCAGCCAATTCACGGAGTCCAGGGTATTGTAGAGAAAATGAGGGTTGATCTGGGCCTTCAGCGCCTTGATCTCCGAGTTGCGGACCCGGCGCTGTTTCTCGATGACCTTGTCGAGCAGATCTTTGATCCGTTCCACCATGCTGTTAAAACTGTTTCCGAGCACGCCCAGTTCGTCGCCGCGCCGGAAATCGACCCGGGCGGCCAGATCGCCCTTCTCCACCCGTTTCATGCACGCGACCAGCTCCCGGACCGGCCGGGAGATGCTGCGGGCGATCAACAGGGCCATCGCCAGGCAGATGAGCAGGCTCGCCAGAGCGCCGGAGAGAATGATCCAGCGGATCAGCCGCCGGTTGGCGAAGACGATCTCCGGCGAAAGCACGCCCACCGTGACCAGGCCGGTCCGGGGCGAGGTATCGAAGACCAGCAGCCGTTCCCGTTCTTTCCGGGATGGCGGCAGCACTCCCGAAGCTTTGGCCCGAATGACCGCTTGCTGGTTGGAGCGGAAGAAGGTTCCCTCGCGGCTGGCTTCGGCGAAATCGGCGATGATGTAGAAATTCTGATCCAAAATGACCAGGTCCAGATTGAGATTGGTACTGATCCGGCTGCGGATCGCCAGGATCTGTTTCTTGGACACCTCAAAGATGAGGTAGCCAATGATCTGGCCCCTGGCTTCCAGAATCGCCTTGGCCAGGCTATAGACGACTGTCTCGCCTTTGGAGTTGAGGTAGTGATGGCCGTAAATGACCGGCTCCTGTTTGGCGGCGTGGACGGCGCGAAAGATGCCCCAGTTTTGATAGACCGTCGGATTATAAATGGCCGGCGGGGTGTTTTTGGCAAAAACCGCCCGACCCTGCGCGCTCAGAACGAAGATGCCGATGTTATGGCGGACTCCGAGGGAGGAGAGCCGCTGGTAAAGGGATTGGTAGTCGGAGAGCGAATCCTGGAGCACCGCCGAGCGGACGGCCGGATCCCGGCTGAGACTGTCGATGAGCGCTCCCAACTCTTCATTGAGGTCGTCGATGCGCTGGCTGATCTGGACGATGCTCTCATAAGCCTGGCGGCTGGCGTCGCCGGTCAGGATCTCGGTCAACAGGCCATAGGCGATCACCCCGGTGACGACGAGCGGCACGATAATGATCGCCGTAAAGGAGAGTAACAACTTATAGAAGTAATTCAGCTTCAAAAGCGCATCCTCTGCTTCATAGGAATTTGGTCGCCGCCGGCGGGCGTTTCGCCCCTCCACCCTATTGTACCGCAAGAACGCCAATGAAGACCATAGTCTAATTTTGGGCCGCCGTCGCTCCGGGACGGCGCGGCCGGAATCCCGTCCCAGCCGCGACATCACAGAAACCGCAGTCTACGTTGCCAGTTTTATAGCGAGATCTCTTTCCCGCCGGAAAAACGGTAAAATATCAAGAGGGAGATGATGGTCGTGAAGGTCAGGATCGAGGCCAGCGCGGCCGCGGTTCCGAAACTGTTCCGCACGACCTCGGTATAGATCGCCACGGAAATGGTGGCGGTCCTGCCGGTATACAGCATCACGCTCGAGCTCAGTTCATTGATGGTCGTCACCCAGCTCAGGATGGCTCCGGAGAAGACGCCGGGCGCCATCAGCCGGGCGGTGGTTTTGAAGAAAGTCTTCATCGGCGAGACGCCCAGATTGATCGAGGCCTCCTCGATGCTGGGATCGATCTGATACAGGATGGCGGCGCTGGAACGGATGGTGTAAGGCAATTTCCGGATCACATAGGCCACCACCATGATCATCCAGGTGCCGCTCAATAACAGCGGCGGTTTGTTGAAGGCGACCAACAGGGTGATACCGAGCACCGCTCCGGGCACCACGTATGGAAACATGATCAGGATATCCAGCAAGTTGGTGGCCTTGGACTTGCGGCGGACGATCACGTACGCCAGGAGCAAGCCGCCCAAAACCATGATGATGATGGCGATCGTTGCGTAGGCATAGGTATTGGCGATATTGCGCGAGAGCTTATACATGATGGTGGTATAGCTCTCCAGGCTGAATCCGGGCACGAAGATCGGCCCGTTGGTCTTCAAGAAGGAGGTGACGACCACCACGATCTGAGGCAACACCGCCACCAGCGAAAATGCGAAACAGCAGGCGGTCAAAAGGAGCCGGGGTCCGGCGGATAACGCCTTCACCTCGGGCGGCCGCAGCGCGCTCATGGTGTAATTCTTCCGGCCGACCACCCATTTTTGCAGCAGCAACACTGCCGTGGCGCAGAGAATGATCAGTACGCTCAAGGTGCTGGCCACCGCGGCGTTGCCGCCGATCTCGCTCATGTATTCCTCATAGACCAGCACCGGCAAGACCTTGAAACCTTCGCCGATCAGCATCGGCGTTCCGAAATCCGCCAAGGAACTCATGAAAACCATCAGCGCCGCGGAGAGGATCGTCGGCAGGATCAGCGGGAAGGTGATGGTCAGCAGCCGTTTCCAACTGGGCATCCCCAGGTTGGCGGCGGCCTCCTCCAGCGAACGGTCGATGCTGCCGAGCGCGCCCGAGACATACAGGTAGACGAAAGGAGTGAATTTCAGGGTAAAAACCAGGACAATGCCGAGCCAGCCATAGATCGACGGCAGCTCGATCCCGAAGGTCTGAACCCATTTGGTGATCAGTCCGCTCCGACCCAGCAGCAAGATCCAGGAATAGGCCCCGATGAACGGCGGCGAGAGCAAGGACATGATGATCAGGAGATTGATCAGTTTTTTGCCCCAGACATTAAACCGCGCAGTGATATAAGCCAGGGGCAGGCCCACCAGGCTGGCCAGGATCGTGGCGGTCACACAGACCGACAGGCTGTTGAACAGCGTCCGGTAATAATAAGGGAGCCGGAAGAAATCGATATAGTGCTCGAACGAGAGCTTCCCCGACTCGGTCATGAAACTCCGCAAAACCGTCGAGGAGAAGGGAAAGACCAGGAACAAAGCCAATGTCACAAAGGCGATCCCGATGACCACGGTCCAAAAATCGAGCTTGCGACCCCGGCAAAACCGTTGCCAGGAGTTCGCGGTGACCGGTTGGTTGACGCTCATGCCGAGGCCTCCTTCACGGTTCCCTCAAACAAATGAATCTTGGCGGGCTGGAAGCGCACGGCCACTTTTTCGCCGGCCTCCCGCACCCGCAACGTTTCCTTGGCAAACTCGTTGACCTCGATGCTCTGGCCGTTGTCCAAGGCGACTTCATAATTGATATAATCGCCCAAGAAGGTCGCAAGAATGATCTCGCCGTTCAACTCGTCCGCGGCCGGTTCTCCGAGCTCCAGTGCTTCCGGCCGGACTGACACCACCGCTTCTTTGCCCACAGGCCGCTTGAGCGGCAACACCAGTTTTTTCTTCCCGGCGATCAGCACTTCGGCACCCTGCGCCGAGTCTTGCCGGAGGAGCGTCGCCGCTAAGAAATTGGAGGTGCCGATGAATCCGGCCACAAACGCATTGGCCGGTTGTTCGTAGATCTGCTGCGGCCCGTCCAGTTGTTCGATCCGGCCGTTGCGCATGACGGCGATCCGGTCGGAGATGGCCAGGGCCTCCTCCTGATCATGCGTCACGTAAATGGTGGTGATGTTCAGGCTCCGTTGCAGTTTCTTGATGACCGAACGCATCTGGATCCGCAGTTTGGCGTCCAGGTTGCTCAGGGGTTCGTCCATCAGCAGGATGCCGGGGTGGATGACCACCGCCCGGGCCAGCGCGACCCGTTGCTGTTGCCCGCCGGAGAGCTGCGCCGGCTGGCGGTCGCGGAAATTCCCGATCTGCACCAGATCCAGGGCTTCCTCCACCCGTTTGGCGATTTCGGCCGAACCCAGTTTGCGGGCTTTGAGCCCATAAGCGACATTCTCAAAGACCGACATGTGGGGGAAGATGGCGTAGTTTTGAAAGACCATCCCGATATTCCGTTTATGGGCCGGGATATCGTTGATGACCGTCTGGTCGAAGGAGATCTCCCCTTCATCGATGGAATTGAACCCGGCGATCATCCGCAGCAGCGTGGTTTTGCCACATCCGGAGGGCCCCAGCAGCGTGAATAATTCGCCCTTCTTAATTCCCACCGAAACACCGTCGACCGCCTTGAATTGTCCGTATTTTTTCACCACGCGGGCGATGTTCACGTCATAACTCAATTGCAACACTCCTACCACTCCGGCGGTTCAATCCACCGGATGCATATTTTCAAAATGCCGGAAATTGCTTGACCGGTTTTAGAAGCCATGTGATAAAGTCTCTTTTTAGTTCGACTCGACTTGTCAACAGATTTAAAGCGACTTTATCACTTGCTTCTCTGAGCTTTTGTGAACGCCCCGACCTTCGGACGGGGTTTATCACAACGCTTTTCGAAGCCATGTGATAAAGTCCTCAAATTCGGAAATCACTCTTTCAAAGGATAAAAAATCGACTTTATCACTTGCTTCTCTGAGCTTTTGTGTTCACCCTGGCCTTCGGACAGGGTTTACCACAACGCTTTTAGCTTGCATCAAAAACCGCAGATACCGGATGAGGACATTTTTTCAAAAAATGTCCTCATCGTTTGTCTTCATGTTGGTTTATATGCAACGACATGAATCCTTAGGGTATATGATTCAAATCATGTCGTTGCATATGGGAACTTACTTGCCGATAACGATGTCTTTCCACTTGGCCAATACTTCGGCCTTCTTTTCGGAAGCGTAGGCAAAGTCGTACTTGACCAGCTTGATCTCTTTCATATTGATTAAGCCCTCGGGAGCGGGAATATCATTGCGGATCGAACGCCGGCCCAAGGTCTTGGTGACGATGGTCTGGACATCGGTGCTGACGATGAAGTCCATGAATTTCTTGGCGGCATCGAGGTTCTTGGCGCCTTTGATGATCGCCGCGCCATCGGGAACGGCCGAGGTTCCTTCCTTCGGATAGACGATTCCCACATCGGCGCCGGCCTTGATGTAATTGGCCGCCGCTTCTTCAAAGGTGAGGCCCAGGCTGTACTCGCCGTCGGCCACTCCCTTGTAAACCGAGGTCGAGCTGGATAAGATCTTGCCGTCCAGATTTTTGATGAGTTTGCCGATAAAGGCCCAGCCTTTGCCGTTATCCTTTCCGAAAGCGGAGAGGATCGTCACCACCGTGGTATAGGAGGAACCGGATTTGGCAGGATCGGCGCAGGCGATTTTGCCTTTGAATTTCGGTTGAATCAGATCGGCCCAACCTTTGGGAACATCCTCGGTCTTCACTAACTTCTTGTTGTACATGATGACCATGGGCAGCCCGGTAAAGCCGGTCCATAAATGCTTCTTTTCCTTGTTGTTCTTGGGAATGAACTTGTCGGAGCTGGTCTTGTAGGGATGGAAATAGGTCTTGAAAGCGTCCAAGGACTCGGCGCCGCCGCCCCAGACTACATCGCCCAAGGGATTTCCGCTCTCGGCCTGAACCCTTTTGAGCAGTTCGCCGGTGCCGGCCGCGACCACGTCAACGGTGATGCCGGTCCGTTCTTGAAACTCTTTCACAATCGGGTTGATCAAGTCGGCCGGATGGGACGAATAGACCGTCAACGATTTGCCGGCCCCCATGCCGTACCCGCTGAACAGGCCGATGCACAATACGCTGATCAACAACAGAATACTCCACTTTTTCACAACTACCCCTCCTAAAAAATATATTTTCACGAATCACTTTAAATGTAAGGCCATCCGGGTCCGATTACAATCCGACATTCCACTACTTTAGTGGAGAATAATACACTACCCGGAACTTCCCATTCCCAGCATAGCATCCCGGCGCCGTTTCATCCGCACCAACCTTTTCCCAGCGGCCTGGTGCAGAATGCCCGCGCATCAGAAAAGGGAGGCCGTGATGTTCCATCACGCCTCCCCCAGTATTCAAAAACGCGCCGTTTTCATCCGCCCGGGGCGTTTCGTCGCCGCGGCCGGGAACTCCCCGCGGTTACGATTGCAGAATACCCTCGACCGCCGCCAACTCGTCGGCGCTGAAATCGAGCCGCGCGATGGTTCGCACGCAATCCTCAATCTGGCTGACCTTGCTGGCGCCGATCAATACGGAGGTCACCCGGCCGCCCCGCAACACCCAGGCCAGGGCCATCTGGGCCAGGCTCTGGCCGCGGCTGGCCGCCAGTTCGTTCAGGCGGCGGACCTTGGCCACCTTCTCCGTAGTGATGTCCTCCGGCTTCAAAAAGACGCTGGAACCGGCGGCCCGCGAATCGGCGGGGATGCCGTTCAGATAGCGGTCCGTCAGCAAACCCTTGGCCAACGGCGAAAAGGCGATGCTGCCCACCCCTTCTTCGGCCAGAAGATCCAGCAGTCCCTCCTCGACCCAGCGGTTGAACATGGAATAGGACGGCTGGTGAATCAGGCAGGGGGTTCCCAGTTCGCGCAGGATGCGGATGGCTTGCCGCGCTTCCGCCGGCTTGTAGTTGGAGATCCCGGCGTACAGCGCCTTGCCCTGCCGGACCGCCTGATCCAGGGCGGACATGGTCTCTTCCAGCGGCGTCTCCGGATCGGGCCGGTGCGAATAGAAAATATCCACATACTCCAGGCCCAGGCGTTTCAAGCTCTGATCCAGGCTGGCCAGGAGATATTTGCGGGAACCCCAGTCGCCGTAAGGACCGGGCCACATCAGGTAACCGGCCTTGGTGGAGATGATCAGCTCATCCCGGTAACCGTGGAGATCGGTCCTCAGAATCCGGCCGAAATTCTCTTCGGCCGAGCCGGGCGGCGGTCCGTAATTATTGGCCAGGTCGAAATGGGTGATCCCCAGATCGAAGGCCCGCCGGACCATCGCCCGGCTGTTCTCATAGAGCGTGACCCCGCCGAAATTATGCCAGAGGCCCAGGGAGATCGCGGGGAGTTTCAGGCCGCTCCGGCCGCAGCGGTTGTATTTCATCGTGCCGTACCGTTCGGGATTGGCGGAATAGTCCATTCATAACCCTCCTTCGTTTCGGTGAACCTTCTTCCGGATCATTCGCCGCCGCGGCCCGAATTCCTAGCGGAAATTCTCGCGGGGTTGGGGGGCGGCTTCCCGAACCCTGCAAAATATGTCTTTGCCAAAAACCCTTCGGGATTTGCCAATTTTCGCTTAACGATGCAGATCTTGCTTTGCCAGATCTGGCCGGCATGATACAATCAGAGTGATGTAATATCAAGTGTTATATTCCTTCATGTTCCCATCATGGCCGGCTTTAGGGACATGATGCATATTAGAAATTGAATTCAGCCTATCCCGGCGCAGCCGGAACCAAAAAGGTTCTTGGAGATCAATGGAGAGATAAACCAAGTTCAAAAGCGACCTCTCCCCGATCCCCTCCCCGGCGCAGAAAGTTTTGAGGGCTTATTCGACGGGGAGGGGTCGATCGTTTGAAACAAGGGCCAATGTTTATGTAAAAAGTAAGTCTTTACGCGATCAACTACGGAAAATTAGGTCAAAGATGAAGCCCAAAAATAGACATTAATTTGTGGCAATTCACCCCTCCCCGTCGAGTCAACCATCAAAAAGACTGCGCCGGGGAGGGGGACGGGGGAGAGGTCAGTTTTTAGACAATCACCGTGTCAAGGATCAGTCTGATTTTAAAAACGCTTTTGCAAAACCTCGTTACGTATGAGTTTGCAAGATCACTTTAAAATATTGTACCCAACATGAACGCAATTTCGTTCGTTAGATATATTTTACTTTCGAGGCAGGCGCGGTTCATGTCCCACAAGCCCCACAATTTCCTGCGTTTTCTGGCTTACGTCCGGCCGTACTGGGGTTACATCGCGGCGGCGATCGGCGGCGGCATCATCAAATTCACCGTTCCCTTGCTGGTGCCGCAGATCACCCGGTATCTCCTGGACCAGGTCTATCTGAATCCCCAGCTTTCCACAGCCGCCAAGCTGCATCAGCTCTGGCTGACCACCGGCGGCATGATCGCCATCTTCCTCCTGATCTGGGTGCCCGGCACTTACATCCGGCATTATTCCGCCGCGAAAGCGGGCATCCGTTCCGTCTTCGATCTCCGTTGCGACCTGTACGAACGGATCCTGCGGATGTCGGCCTCTTTCTTTCAGCGCCACAAATCGGGGGCGATCGTCTCCCGGATGATCAGCGACATCAGTCTGGCCCAAAACCTGGTCGGCAATGCGCTGACCAATGTCTGGATGGATGCGGTCTCGCTCACCGTGGTACTGTACTTCCTCTGCCGGATCGATCTCTCGCTGACCCTGGTGGCCCTGGCCACTTTCCCGGTTTATATCTACTTCTACCGGGTGCTGGGAGGCAAGCTGAAATCCTCCAGCGGCCAGATCCAGCGGGAGATCGCCGATATCTCCGGCTCCATCCAGGAGAAGATCGCCGGGAATGTGGTGGTGCGGGCCTTTAACGCCGAGAAAAACGAGGAAGAGCTGTTCAACCGGGATTCGGAGAAGCTCTTCAGCACCACCATGGAGAGCGTCTATTACCACAGTCTGAGTCTGACCGTCACCGGCGTGCTGACCAACCTGGCGCCGCTGCTGGTGACCCTTTACGGCGGCTGGCAGGTGATCCACGGCGACCTGACCGTCGGCGAGCTGGTGGCGGTGGGCCTGTACTTGAACCCGCTCTACCTGCCCCTGCAACGCTTCTCCGAACTGAACGTCGTCTTCGCCAATTCCATGGCCGCCCTGGACCGGATCTTCGAGATCATCGACGAGGAGCCGGAGATCGTCGATCCGCCGCAGGCAGTGGAACCGAAAACCTGCTCGGGCGCGCTCGATTTCCGGAATGTCTGCTTCTCCTATCCCCAAGGCGAGCCGGTGCTGCGCCATATCAGCTTCGCGGTGGAGCCGGGCCAGAAGATCGCCCTGGTCGGCCACAGCGGCTCGGGAAAATCCACCCTGGTCAGCCTGATCCCGCGCTTTTACGATCTGGAGTCCGGCGCCATTCTGCTGGACGGCGTCGAGTTGACGCGGTTGAAGCTGAAATTCCTGCGCGATCAGGTCGGAATCGTCCTGCAGGATCCGATCCTTTTCAGCGGCTCGATCCGCGACAATATCCGCTACGGCAATCCCCGGGCGAGCGAGGCCCAGGTGATCGAGGCCTGCAAGGCGGCCAACGCCTACGATTTTATCCGGCGCCTGCCGCAGGGGTTGGATACCGAGGTGGGCGAACGGGGCGCGCTGCTCTCCGGCGGTCAGAAACAACGGCTGACCATCGCCCGGGCCTTCTTGAAAAGCCCCAGGATTCTGATTCTCGATGAAGCCACCTCCAGCCTGGACACGGAATCGGAGCAACTGGTCCAGGAGGCGCTCGACCGCCTGATGGTCCAGCGCACCACCATCATCATCGCCCACCGCCTGTCGACCGTGGTCAACGCCGACCGGATCCTGGTGCTGCACCACGGCACGATCGTCGAGACCGGCACCCACGCCGAACTGCTCAACGCGGGCACGATCTACCATCAACTCTATTCCCGCCAGTTCGCGGCAAACTGATCTCCCGCCTCCATCAGCACGGTCCAATGGCAATTTGTGAGAATATCACCGTAATTGGGAATATAGCATCCCTTGTTGCCATGATCCCAATGCAATTTGCATCACGTAATCGCTCCTTGCTGCCATCCAAAAGCCTGGGAATCTACAAAAGCGATCGGACCGGAACCCGCCCGGTGCAATCCGCTCCGCACCTTATGGGATATCGAGCAGGAGGCAGGTGATTCATCAGTCCGACCCCTGCCTTTACACAGTTTACTGGCACTTTCCCGACTTATCCACAGCCAAAATCATTAATCCCATTCAACGATTCCGTTTATCCACAAAAGTAGATCACTGATGATTATCAAGTTAGCTCCGCTCACTCATGGAAGGAATTGAAGGATAAGTCATGGACGTCTATGGTCCTAACCCTCGGCCCTTCCCGAATCGGGCAGGGAAACCACCAGGCTCCGGGGCCTAAAGGCCTTTGGGCTGCGGAGAATGGTGGTTACTCTCCCCGATTCGGGCCAGAACCAGGAAGGTTCAAGCTCGGCGGTCCATGGATGGATTACCGCCGAGGAGAGCCAAGAGAGAGGAGGAAGGCTAGATCGAATCCCTATCATGCTTACGTACTTTCTTGCGGATTTAACTTTATAATCATTAGATCACTTATCCACAAAAAGAGCTTGCCCAACGACTGAGCAAGCTTGCTCATTCACAAAACAAGCTCTCTCATCCACAAAACGGGCTTGCCCAACGACTGAGCGAGCTTGCTCATTAACAAAATGAGCTCTCTTATCCACAAAATGAGCTTGCCCAACGACTGAGCAAGCTTGCTCATTCACAAAACAAGCTCTCTCATCCACAAAATGAGCTTGCCCAACGACTGAACGAGCTCTCTCATTCACAATAAGAGATTGCCGACGGCTATCATCGCCCGCCGGTGGACGCTCTCAAATTGATTGCTCATCCGGGTGAATTCCATTGGATCGCGTCCATGCGGCGAGCGAAAGAAACCTCGCCTGCTCCATCGAGGCGAGGTTTCTTTTTGATCTAAAGAGTCAACTGGACCGTTCCGGTACAGAAACGGTTTTTAACGGAATGGGCGGCAAATTACTTTTTCTTATACCAATCGTCCAACACTTTTTGCAGGTTGGAATCCAATTTGTTGAGACAATCATCCAGCGGGACCCGGTTGGTGAGGTATTCCTGCAAGCCGTCCTGGACCACTTGGTACCATTCCTCCCAGACGGCGTTTTCGCCCATGGTGTCGGTGTATTTCATCGAGTCCAGATAGATCAGGTTATGCTCGGGCTTGCCCAGTTTCTTCAGCATCGCGGCGCAGGCCGCCTTGCTCGACGGCAACGCTTCGCCGCCTTCGGCGTACATCGATTGGCCCTTGTCGCTCATGTAGAATTTGATGAATTCCCAGCCGGCGTCTTTTTCCGCTTTGAAGGCCGCCTTATTCAAAACCCAGCTGTTGGCGACGATGGCGCTGTAACGGGTGCCCTTCGGGCCGGGCCCCTTGGGCACGAACTGAATGTCGTAATTGATCCCCGCCTGATCGCTGTCGATGCGCCGCGAGAAATTGTCCATCCACATGGCCACGATCTTCCGGGCGAAATAGGTATGATACTTGGGGGTGAGAACGCCCTCGGCATCCTTCAGGGTCGGAGAGACTTTATACTTGTACCAGGTGTCGTGCATGAATTGCAGCGCCGCTTTGACCCGCGGGTCCTTCTTGATCGTGCTCCTCGTGCGGGTCTTATCCATGACATCGCCGCCGAAGGTCCGGATCAGGCTGTACCAGCCCCAACGGATGTGATTGGGAAGGCAGATGCCCCATTGGTCGATTTTGCCGTCGCCATTGGTGTCGAGGGTCAGTTTTTTGGCTGCCGCCAGCATGTCGTCGGTGGTCCAGTTGGCGGTGGGATACTTCACGCCCGCCTTATCGAACATATCCTTATTATAGTATAACACCTGCAGCTGAATCCCTTGGGGAACGGCCCAGCTCTTCCCCCGGGGATCTTTGACCGCGTCCAGGCCGGAGTATTTCTCCTTGCTGAAGATCTTGACCCGCCGGGAGAGATCCTCCAGCAGCCCCCTGCCGGCGTAGCCCTGGATATACACGCTGTCCAGCAGGTAGACGGTGGGACCGCCGCCCGCCGCCAGCTCGGTCTTGAGCTTCTCGTAATGGCTATCCCAGTCGGTCCAGCTGATCTGGACCTTGACATTGGGATGGGCCTTTTGGAATTCATTGATGATTCCCGCCATATTCTCGGCCGGCTTTTGATCGGCGTAGTAGGCGATCCGGATCTTCACCGGCTCTTTGGCATAGCCGGCTGTGAGCATCGAGCCAAAAAAGACGGCGCTCAGCAATACGATGAATAACTTTTTCACTCACCATCGCTCCTTTTCTTTTTTACCACGGGAAATCAGCCGGTTGAACGGGCGGCGGCCACCTCCTCCTAGCCATTGGCGTCCATCGGATGCGACAATTGCCGGAACGATCGGCTAACCCTTCATGCCGGTCGTCTGGATGCTCTGGGTGAAATAGCGCTGGGCGAACAGATAGATCAGCATGACCGGCAGGATTAACAGCAGGTTGCCGGCGATCTCCAGCTGCGGCTGGGGCAGGAACTGGCTCTTGGCGATCAGCCGCAGCCCCAGCACCATGGTGAATAAGGATTGATCGGTCAGGTAAATCAGGGGGTTCATGATATCCCCCCAGGTGCCCTGGAAGGTCAGGATCGCCAGGGTGATCAGCACCGGTTTGACCAGCGGCAGGTAGATCTGGTAAAAGAGCCGGAACGGCCCGCAACCGTCCACTTTGGCGGCGTCGCTCAGTTCCTCGGGGATGGTCAGGAAATACTGCCGCAGCAGAAAGATGCCGAAGGCATTGCCGAAGAACGCCGGGATGATCAGGGGCAGGTGCGAATTGTAGATCCCTAAGTTTTTAAAGATGATGAACGTCGGCACCAGCGTCACCTGGCTCGGCAGAAAGATCGACACCAGGATGAAGCCGAAGAGCGCATCCCGGCCGGGAAACTTGAAACGGGCCAGGGCGAACGCTGTCAGGCTGCAGGAGGCCAGAGTGCCCAGGGTGGCCAGGGCGGTAATCTTCAGGGTATTCAAAACATAGAGGCCAAAATTCAAGCGCGTCAGGATCTGGCCGAAATTCTCCCAATGGAGCGGCCGGGAGAACCAGTCCGGGTTATAAAAGGTGGTCGAATCCTTTAAGGCAGCCGAGACCATCCAGATGAAGGGGATGATCATCAGCGCGGCCCCGCCCAGCACCACAAGGACGGCGAGCCCTTCAAACAGCGTGAGCCGGGGCCGCGGCCCGAATTTTGCCGGGAAGCGTCTCCCGGCCGAATGGGAATCGGATTTTCCTTCATGTTCCGGCATACCTCCGCCTGTTTCGGTTAGAGTGGCGCTCAATAATGAACCCAGCGCTTCTGTAACTTGTTCTGAATCAGCGTCACGCCCCCGGCGACCAGGAACAGCGTCCAGGCGACCACCGAGGCGTAGCCCATCTTGTAAAACTTGAAACCCTGGGTGTACAGATACACCGGCAGCGAGATATCCTGCTGCCCCGGGGAGAACCGGTCAAACACCATCACATAGGTCTGGTCGAAGTTCTGGAAGCCCCACAGGGTGGCGTAGATGATCACGAAGAAAGTGGTCGGCGAGAGCATCGGCAAGGTGATGTGGCGGTGCTTCTGCCACCAGTTGACCCCGTCGATGTCGGCCGATTCGTAAAGCTCCTGGGGGATGTTTTGGAGGCCGATCAGGAAGATGAACATCATGTAGCCGGTGGCTTTCCAGACATTGACCAGGACCAGGGCGGGGATTTGAAAGCCCGAATTCCGGTCCAGCCAGGGAATTTTTTCAAGCCCCAGCCCGGCGAGGAGGAGATTGACCGGGCCGATATCCGCGTTCAAGAGCCACAGCCAGACGCTGGCGACCACGAACCACGGCGCGATCGACGGAAAAAAGTAGATCCCCCGCAAACCGGTTAAGAATTTGCCGCGGAAGAAGCGGACCGATTTGTTGAGGAGAATCGCCAGGAACAGCGAGACCGCCGTCAGCAGCGGCACGTAGAGCGCAGCATAATAAACGTTGTTGAACAGCGCGTGTCCGAATTCCCGCTCCCGGAACGCCCGCAAAAAGTTGTCGAAGTTATTCCAGTGCATCGCCGGATTGATCAGGTTATAGTCCATGAAGCAGTAATACAGCGATATGCAGGCCGGAATCAGAAAAAAGACGATCGCTCCGATGATGTACGGCGCCGCAAAAAGATAACCGGTCAGATACTCCTTCCAGGGGCTTTTCCGTTTGGTCTGCGCCCAGACTCCGGGTTTTTCCCGGAATACCTCGTCAATGTTCTGCATCAAGCGGTCTCCTTCACTGCCAGTATTGTCCGCGGCCGGGCGGCCCAGCCCGCGCCGGGATGGGCAGGCCCGTTGCAGGCTTCCGCCCGGCCCCCCGGCCGCCGCCATTCTTATTATAGCGGAAACGGCGCGGGCCTTCTTGAGGCAGGGATCATTTTCAGCCGTGATCGATTGCATAAAAAAAATGACCCGTGTCATATGACCGGAATCATTTCTCCGGATTCATTCCCCATGGCTTGGCCGCTCGTCGGCCGTCGCCCCTCAGGCCAACTCGTCGTCCACCAGGCGATGCCGGATGGCCCAGACCACCGCCTGGGCCCGGTCATGGACCCCGATCAGCTCGTAGATATGGGAGACGTAGTTCCGGACCGTTCCTTCGGAGAGGAACATCTGCTTGGCGATGGCTTTGTTGTCCAGGCCCTGGGCCACCAGTTTCAGCACCGCCTTCTCCTTGGCCGAGAGGATAGCGTCGCTCAAGCGATCCTCTTCGGAGATGTCTGCGGCTTGTTTCGGCGGATTGGCCCCGGACTGGTTCACCAGGATCCGGGCGATCTCCTGCGTCATCAGCACGCCGCCGCGGTACACCGTGCGAATGGCGTCCTCCAGCTCCACCCAGCTCACATCCTTTAACAGATAGCCGCTGGCGCCGGCCCTCATCCCCTCGACCACAAACTTCTCCTCGTCATAGCTGGTGAGGATCAGCACCTTGACCCGGGGGTGCTGCTGGCGGATGAGCCGGGTGGCCTCGACCCCGTTCAATTCGGGCAAGCGCAGATCCATCAGCACCAGATCGGGCCCGGTCCGGGCCACCAGCTCCAGGGCCTCCTGTCCGTTCACCGCCGTCCCGGCCACCTCGATGTCGGTCGCCCGGGTCTCGATCAGGGTTTGCAACCCGTCCCGGACCACATTGTGATCATCCACGATCAGCACTCGTATTTTCGGCAATTCCGCTCACCCATCCATTCTTCAGCTCCCGCCCCCGTCCGGCCGGCGCCCAAAAGAGACGGCCGGACGCGGCTCCCGTGCCGCCCATCTTCCCCGTCAGGAGATCCGTTCCTCGCCCGAGCCGTAGGGAATGACAATCGCGATATCAAACCCTTTTCCGTATTCGCTCCTCCAGCCCACCTGCCCCTGCAATTCGGTGACCCGCTCGCGGATGCCGGTAATCCCGAACCCTTCATGCAATTGGTTGACCCCGTGGCCGTTGTCCGAGACCCGGACGCGCAGCTCCCGGTCCCGGCACCAGACCGCCACATTGATCAGGGTCGCTTCGCCGTGGCGGTACGCATTGGTCAGGGCTTCCTGAATGAAGCGGTAGACCACGGCGTTCAAGGCATCGTCCGCCCCGTCGAACTCTTCCTCGATATCGGTTTGAATGGTAATGCCGGTGCACTTGGCGAAGGTCTCGCACAGGGCGGTCCAGAGCGCCCGGCCGCGCGAGACTTTGCTCACCGGATCCCTGAGGGCCGAGACCGCCAGCCTGGCCTCGCGCAGCGCCTCCCGGACCAGCGCGCAGGAGGAGTCGATCTCTTCGACGGCCCGGGCCGGATCGACTTTTACCAACGCCTGAATGGCTTGCAATTTGACGACCAGTCCCGTCAACGTATGGCCGAGCGTGTCGTGAAACTCGCGGGCGATCCGGTCCCGCTCCCGCACCAGCAGCAGCTCTTTTTCCTGGATGACGTGATTTTGCAGCCGGACGTTGGTCTGAGTCAGGTAGCCGACCTCCCGGCGCAGCTGGCTCAGCTCCTCCCGGGCCAGATGGAGCTCACGATATAAGAAACGGATCGCCCCGGCGGCGACGGCCAGCATCACCCCGGCCAGGGCATAGGTCCCCAGGGCCGGCCGCGGCCGGAGCCAGACATCGCTCACCAGGGCCGCCAGGCTGAGCAAGCCGGCAAAACAAAGGACTTGCCGGAGACGCAACGCCAGCAAGGAGCAACCCAAGGCCGTCGCCAAGAGCCAGGCCGAAGCCGGCTGGTGCGCGCCGGGCAGCAGGAGCAATGTCGCCGTGCCGAACCAGGCGAGCAGGATCCACCAGGTTCGGGGAGCGGGCCGCTCCTTATTCTGCCGCTCGGTGGCCCGCCAGATGAGCGCGATATGGCCGGCCAGGCCCAGGCAACAGGCGATCAGCCCCAGATGGGACAGCTCCAATGCCGCCGGGCCCGCCCCCGGGCGGGTCGCGATCCAAAGGAACAAAACGCCGAAAACCGCCGTGGTCAGCGCCACGCCGCCCCAGCGAACCAGGGTCCAAAAACGATCCATCGTTCTCCTCAGTGATTACGATTACCGGATAATGAGATCTTCCGCGCGAGAGCCGGTTATCCCTTCCCAACTCCGCCGGGACTTTGTAAAAAATTACCCGGTGTCCGTGGCGTGCCGCGGCCGAGTCAATCGTTCACCTGCACATGGAGCTGGGGTGAGCGAAACTCTTCATTGGCGAGCCATGCCTTTTCCAGCCCCAGGAGCGGATCAGGGACTCCCGCCAGCCGCCGGCCATTGAGGAAGAAGGTCCGCCGGCCCGCGCCGCCGTTCCGGTAATGGATGGAGAGGGTGCAGGAACGGAGGGCGATCCGGAACTCGAAGGACTCCCACGGCAACCCGGCGGCGGGCTGGATCCAGACGCCGTCGAAATGAGGCTCGATCCCGAACACGTAGCGGAGCAGTGTCTTGAAGATCACGTTGGAACTGCCGGTCTGCCAGTCCGCCATCGATTCCCCGTCGATCAGCTTCTCCCGGTTATCACCGTAGGAATTGGGCATGACAAAGGGCGAACAGGAGACGGCCGGGTGGGTGAAGGGCAATGACTTCATCAGCTGCTCCCAAGCCTGCTTCGGACTTCCCATCCGGAATAAGGCCATGATCCCGAAGGCCGAGGCGTGGACGTAGGCCGCGCCGTTTTCGGCCGTGCCCGGCGGCAACTTGGGGATCCGGCCCACCCCCGGCGCGTCCCGCTCAAAATGGGGCGCGAAGGTCCTGAGCCCATACTTGGAATCCAGCCGTTGGAAAGCCTCCAGGATCGTCCGGCGGAGGCCGGTGTCCTCGTCGTACAGCTGCGACAACACCCAGAAGGCATTGGCCGTCAGGCTGTCGCGGGATTGCCCGTCCGGATCGCGGAAGCTTCCGACCAAGTACGAGCGTTCGTCGCCCCAGCCGTGCAAGATGCGCCGCGCGCCGTCATCCCGCTTCACCACGGCGTATTCGAAGAGCCCGGTCCGCAAACGGTCCCGGATCCGGCGGTACCGCGCCACCGCGCCGGCGAAACCGAGGGCGTCGACCCGCTCCAGCAGCTCGATCAGGTCGTTGAGATTCTGGTAGAGCTGGAGGGTGACCATCACCGACACCCCGGTCCCGTATTCGCGGGCGGGGTCCCGGCTCACGCCCAGCCCGTCGAGGGCGTCATTCCAGTCGCCATAGAGCGCGTGGACGCAGTGGGTCGTTTCATCGATCTGCGCGACCAGATAATCGACGATCCTCAGCAGGTGGTCCAGGACGCTGTCCCGGAGGCCGCTCGGCCTCACCGTCTTGGCCCGTTCGTCGACGATCTCGTAATAGCCGCAGCTTTCCTCCAGGAAACTGAAATCGGCGGTGCAACGGAGATAGGTCATGACTGCGGCGATGATCCAGGCCCCCTGATCGATGAAGGGCCGGAGATCCATGACCGGCGGAACGCCCTCCGCGACCGGCAGGGAATACTGCCGGGGGCAGCGGCCGTCGGGGAGGACGAATTGGAGCGCCTCCAGCATCTTGGCGCGGGCCGCTTCCGGCTGCCAAAAGACCAACCCCTCCAGGGCCTGAAAGATATCGCGGATCCCAATGAGCGAGGAGGGCATCGGCTGGACATAGCCCTTGATCAAGGCGCAGAATTCCACCTGTTTCTTGAGCTGCTCAAAAAAGCCGTTCCACACCTTCTCCTTCAGCGCGCCGTCCCGGGAGCCCGCGACGACCGCGCTCAAGCCCCGCTGTTTTTCGGCCTCCGCTTCCCCGGCCCGGCGCCAATCCCTTTCCACCGCGCCGCAATCGATGGCCCGCGCCAGAACTCCGTCCCGCTCCGCCGCGGAAGAACCGTACCAAAAGGCACTGTCCAGCCTGGCCGTTTCCCCCGCGCCGAGCTCCAGCAGGAGGATGTCCCCGGCCGCGCCGACCTCGGTAAAAGCGCAGACCGGTCTGGCCTCCCCGAAGCTGCCCCGCTTCAGCGCTGGCGAGACATTGAGGTTGCCCCGGATCCCGCCGACATATTGATAGCGGGAAGCCGTCTCCTCGTGCCGGATCAGGCTGCTGCCCGGCTCCAGGGTGAGGCGGCGGCGGATCACGCCGTAGTTGGAGCGCGATTGGGTCCGGCTGAGATCCTCATTGACAGTGATCAAAAAACTGGCCAGCCCGTCCCGGCCGGCCGGGGGTTCCGCCACCCGCACCTCCCGGAACCAGCGGTATTCGGCATTCTCATAGATGTCATGCGCCAGAAAGGGGTTGAGGAAAGAGGAGAGATAGAGGCTCCGGGCTCGCTCCGCGCCGTTCCGGGCGCAGAGGGTGAAGATGATCTCCCGCCCGGGCCGGACCAGGACCCGGACCGCGCAGCGGAAGTCCGCCCATTCCGTCAGGTAATAGGCGGCGTTTCGGGCAAAGACCGTATAGCGCTCGACGCCGAGCGCCGCTTCCTCGTCGAGCAGCGGCACTCCCAACAGCGGCACCCGCGCATACCCGCCGCCTGCCCGGGGAACCCCCGCGAAAAAGGCGATCCTGGGCTCCTGACCCTCGGCGGCCCGCAGGAAGGGCGCGAACAAGCCGTCGTTGCAATGCATGGCACCGGAGGTATAGGCCCAAAAATTGCAGCCGCTCTCCCCGTAGGGGTAACGGCAGTCCCCGTCGTCGCGGGGGAGCGACAGGATTTCGCCATCATCCAGGAAATAGGCCCGCCCGGGCAGCGCCCTCTCCGCCGCGAACTCCGGGTCTTCCTTGAGTCTCCGGTACTGCCCGGCATACCGCTCGATCTGCTCCGACAACTGCTTCACCGACATCCCCCCACCTCATACTCAATGCGCCTCTTCCGGCTTTCCATTGATTATAACCCAAACCGCAGCCGCGGGGATTGAGTCAGAGATCACTTCCGGCGGTGATTCGCGGCATAAAAAAAGTGACTCCGATCACATGACCGGAGTCACAGCTATCCGCAAGGAGCATCCCAAAATGGAACCCTATCCACCGTTCCCGCTCCACTTTCCACCCGAAGAAAAACGCTAAATTGGCCGACCCCATCGCTTGGCGATCCCGGAAATTCAATTTTCCGTCCGGAGAATCGGATTTCCAGCCCTGAGAATTGATCATTCGCTCCCGAGAATCGCATTTCCCATCGGGAGAATCGAAATTCCAGTCCGGAGAATTGAAAATCCGCCGCCGGGAATCCAATTTCCAGGGATGACAATTCAATTATCGATCCCGATAAATCAAATTTCAGGCTTGATAATCAATTTTTCGATACATAAATTTCTTTTAACCGATTAATTTTATTTTTTCGAAACTTATATATAATATGAAAGTTTTTGCAAAAATGACGAAACCTCGGTTTAAATCAAGGGGCGGGCCGCGGTTTGAACCGCGGCTCCGCCCCTGGACAAAAAGCAGCCAATGATCGGCTTTCCCCCGTTCTTACCGGCCCCGTTCCATCTCCACGCAGGCCAGGATGAAGGGTCCGACTCCTTTGAAATCGTCGGCCACCTTCGGTTCGCCCACGTAATACGCATAGGAGCCGTCCCGGTAGGGCTGGGTCGGTTCGTAACGGCCCAGGCCCGCCACTTGGCAGATCTGGTTCAGATGAACCCCTCCGGCGGGATCGACCGCCACCAGCCGGTCAATCATGCCCTGGAAGCCGCGCCCGGCCACGGAGCGGTAGCCTTCATCCAGATAACCCTGGCGGACCCCTTTGGCCAGCGCATAGACGAACATCGCCGAGCCCGAGGCCTCCAGGTAGTTTCCTGCCCGTGGGCCTTGATCCAGCACCTGATACCAGAGTCCGCTCTCGGGATCCTGCACCTTGGCCACGGCCTCGGCCAATCCCTGCAAAATCTGCAGGAGCCGCGGCCGGGCCGGGTGGTCCGCCGGGAAATAATCGAGCGCATCGACCAGGGCCATGGCGTACCAGCCCACCGCCCGGCCCCAGAAATGCGGCGAGCAGCCGGTCTCCGGGTCGGCCCAGGCTTGCGTCTTGCTCTCATCCCAGCCGTGGTAGAAGAGGCCCGTCCGGGGATCGCGGGTATGCTCGGCGACGAGGATGATCTGGTTGGCCACGTCGTCGAAGCCGGCCGGCTCCGCGAAGACTTTGGCATATTCGGCGTAGAAAGGCGCTTCCATGTAGATGCCGTCCAGCCACATCTGATGGGGATAGATCTTTTTGTGCCAAAAACCGCCGGCCGCGGTCCGGGGATGCCCGGCCAATTGTTCCCGCAGCTGCGCGGCTGCCTTCCGATAGCGCGGATCGCCGGTGGCCTGATCCAGCAGCAGCAGGATTTTTCCCGAATTGACCTGGTCCAGGTTGTACTCGCCGACCCGGTAGGTCTGGATCCGGCCCTGCTCGTCGACGAAGTGCTCCATGTTCCGCCGGATGAAGTCGAAATAGCGGGGGTCGCCGCTGGCCCGCCAGACTGCGGCGATGGCCTTGAGCATCAGGCCGAACTCATAGTGCCAGCGCTCCATGAGCAAGGGATGGCTCTTCATGACCGAATCGGCGGTGCGCCGGGCCCAGGAGCCGCCTGGCGCCGCGGCCGCCCCGGCCGCATCGCTGTGGGGTTCGAGCGCCCGGCCGGGCATGAAACCGGTGAATGAGAAAGTCCGCAAAGAAATCAAGTGATTCACTCCTCTAGTTGTGGATTCAGAACATTTCAAATGACCATGGTTTACTCCGCCGCCACCCGGATGTTGTCCAGGTAATGCCCTCTGGCGCTGCTGCCGGGGGTGTAGGAATCCAGCGCGCCGATCTCTTTGACCGGCGCCAGAAACGGGACCTGTTTCAGCTTCAATTCGTTGCCGAGGTAAATGTCGGCCTTTTGGGCGGCCACATCGGCCACGATCTTAAAGTTGTACCAGACGCCGGCCTGATAATCGCCGATCTCGGTAAAGCTGCCGTCGCCGTTTTTATAGGCCAGCTTGGCGCCGGAACGGGTCTCCAGGTGAACCGCGGCGTTGGCTTTCTCCTTATCCAGCAGGCGAATGACCTTGGCGGTGCTGCTGACGACCGGCTGCAGAAAAGCGATTTCCGCCACCACCGTGCCGCTTTGCGGCGCGAATACTTTGGTCACCTTGATCACTTTGTCGCCGGGATCGTCCAAAAAGAGGCTCTTCTCCGCCTCGCTGGGAAAAGCGGCGACTCCGACCTTGCCGCCGGTCTCCTCAATCTCGTAGCCGGCCGGTTTGGCGCCGACCGGGTCCCCGTTGAAGTTGTCATCCACCAGGAATCCCGCGGCAAAGCTTTGAACCGCGAGCATTCCCACCAAGAGGCATCCCAGCAAAACAGCGGACCCTAAAACCCGAAAACCCCATTGAAAACGGCTCATTCATTTCCCTCCTTTTATTTGTGAATCCGGCAAACGGCGTTTGGCAGCGGCCCAACCGTCCGCCGAATCAATTCCCGCTTTCGCAAAATGCTATATGACGCTGAATTACCGGTTCAGATAACGGCTGTAAGCCCGCTGGTAAATTTGAATGGCCCTGTCGATGCCGAGCCGTTTCATCTGGGCGACAAAGCGGTCGAAGCCGCTGACCGGTTCCACTCCCATGATGAATTTCATGGTCATCTCGTCATTAAAGGCGTTGATGTCGTTCATGATCTGGGACAGTTCCTCGCTCTCCCCGGGGGTCGGCGTCACCGGCGGCATCATGAACCGGGCGAAATCGGTTTTGCTCCAGTTCCGGATGGCCGCTTTTTGCTCCGGCCGTTGATAGTATTGCTCCAGATAGCGCCGGTCCTGGACAAAGGGGCCGTTGGTATGGCCGCGCAGGTAATTGGACATCACCATGGTGTCGGCGAGGCCGTCGGGATTCTTCAGGATCAGCCGCGTATAGGCCGGATATCCCCTGACCATCCTGAAGGTCAAGCCCCGGATGCCAAAATTATAGAATAAGCTGCCCTCCGGGCTGTAGGCGTAGTCGAGCAGCCGCGCGGCCGCCTCGATATTCCGGCACCGCGCCGTAATGGCGGCGCTGCCGTTATTTTTCGGGCCGTACGGCGGAGTCAGGAACGAAAACCGCGGCAACTTACCTCTTTGGGGAGTGGGGAACGGCGCTCCGATGAGCCGGAAGGACCCCTTCTTCCCGGCCATGGCCGCCATGTAACGGCCGAGGCCGCTGCCGCCCGAACCATAGCAGGCCCCGCTTTTGCCCGACAGGATATTGGCGTCCACCGCCTTGCGGGTGTTGGTGCCGAAGTTCTTATCAATCAGCCCTTCATGGTACCATTTGTTCATGAGCGCGAAATACTGCTTGCGTTGCGGCTCGATCGAGCCGTACCTGACCTTGCCATGATCCACATAAAAGTCGCGATAGCTGTCCATTCCGCCTTCAAAGGTTTGGTTGACGGTGGAGCCGGTCAATCCGGGTCCGGTGGCTTCGCAGGTAAATGCCGGATCAGCGCCTTTTTTCTCTTTGAACGCTTTGAGAACCCCATACCAGTCATCCAGCGTCTCCGGGATCCCCAACCCCAACTCGTCCAGCCAGTCCTCGCGGATTAACGGCCCCGAGGTCGCCACCAGCGACCGGCTGCCGCGGATGAAGGGGAAGACATAATAGTTCCCCTCGTCGGTCTTGACCATCTTATCGTAGACGGGGTGCTTTTTCAGATACCGTTTCAGATGGGGCGCGAAACGGTTCATGATCGGGTTCAGCCGCAAAATGTAGCCATTCTCCAGAGCGCTGTTGGGCCCGCCCGGAATATCAAACCAGTTGTATTCGATGATATCCGGCAGATCCCCCGAGGCCAGCATCAGATCGAAGGCCTCTTTCGCCTGGCCCAACGGGGGATGAAGAAACTTGATCCGGACGCCGGTGCGCTTCTGCAGCTCCTTGGCGAACTCGGTGTCGCCGAAATTCTTGGCGACCAGCGCCACATTGGCATGGAGCTCCATCCACCAAGTCAGCGTCACATTGGTCCGCAGCGGATAGCGCGGATGGGCGGACAAACCGGTGCCGGTCACCAAAACGAGCAGGCCAATCAAAACGATACTGCGAAATTTCCGTTTCACCTCCAACACCCCCCCATTTCTCTGTTTGGCGGTGAATCCTTTGAGCGCGGTGATGGAATGTGCTTTTCGTCAGCCCACCCCGCGGGCGATGTACTCCGACTCTTTGTATTTGCCCGGCGTGGTTCCTTCGTATTTCTTGAAGGCCCGGGTGAAAGTGCGGGTATTGGAATAGCCGACGGCCTTGGCCACTTCGTCGAGGTTATTCATCTGGGTGAAGAGCTCCTTCGATTTTCTCAGGCGCACTCCGTTGATGAAATCCAGCAGCCCTTCGCCCGCTTCTTCCAAAAAGGTGCGCGACAGATGGACCGGATGGACGCCGAACTCCTGGGCGATGGTGGTGATCCCCAGATTGGGATCGGCATACCGTTTCACCACATACTCCACGACCCGGTCTTTCAAAATCATATCCGACTCTTTCACCCGGTTTTTATTGCGCTCCTTGGTCTGGCGCTGGATATAAGCGCAGAAGTTCTTCAAAATCGAGCGCAACTCGGTTTTCATGTCGTTAATCGATTCGCAGGCCAATAGCCGTTCGATGGGGTTGAGTTCCTCCAAAAAGCTCTGGCGCCCGGCGTCATTGATGGAATCGACGGTCTTGATCATCGTGCTGACCAAGTTGAACATCAGGCAGCGGGCGATCTTGACCGGCAAGATCGATTTTTCGAAGTTATTGTGGAAGATCTCGTTCAAAATAAGCTCCGAGCGTTCCAGATCCCCGGTCTTGATGCAATTGATCAGTTGCTGCTCCTTGTCCAGGGGGTAATAATACTCCCCTTTGGGCAGGCCGTTGAGATCCTCGTACAGAATGATCTCCCCGATCTCCAGCAGTTTTTGATACTCCATGGCCTGCAGCGCCTCATGAAACGCCTCCGGGATGCCGGCGAGGGTCGGATGGATATTGCTCGCCGCCACCAGCATCCGGACTTTCAATTTCTCTTTCAACATGGTTTGGGCGGCGCGGGCCACCCGGACCAATTCCGCCCGTTCATTTTGGCCTTCGGCAAAATTGACCAAGCAGACCAGGAAGTCGTCGATATCGGTGAAAAAAGCCTGATTCGTCTCGCCCACCAGACCCGTCACCGAACTCGTCACGAGCGTTTGGAGTTTCTTGAAGTTCTCCACGATCGCGGCGTCGACGGTGGCGCCGGACAGACCGCTTCCGCCCGCCGCGCCGCAGAAATCGGCGATATCGAAAGCCATCACCGCAAAACGGTCGGATTTGAATTGAATGTCGTGAAACGTCAAGCGCTCCTGAATATGCAGCGGATCCGTCTCTTTGCCCTGCAACAGCCGGCTCAAGAAATGCGAACGCAGCAGCTTATTCTGTTGCTTAAGATTCAGGTTCACCTTTTCCAGCTTGGCGTAGGCCCGGGCGATGGCCTGCTGAATAAAGGAGTATTCATTGTTGTCAGCGTCGAAACTGGAACCTTGATACTGTTCCAGCAGGCGGATCAGTTTCTCGAGCGGATTGTAATTCTTGCGCAAAGCGAAATAGGTAATGATTCCGCCGGCCACCAAACAGAGGGCCAGACTGAAAAGGGTCAGATTCCGCACGTAATCGGCCTTCTGCCAAAACACGCTGATGGGCGTGATCACCAGATAACGCCATTCCGATTTCTGGGAGGTAATATAGGAGACCACCGAATCCTTGCCGCCAAAGCGCTGGTGAATAAAGCCGTTCCCATCCCCCAATTTGCTGTAGGGAAGCTCCGAATAATCCTGCAAATGATTGGAAGAAGCCAACACCCGGTTATTCCGGTCCAGGATCAACACGCTCCCCTGGTTAAGCAGGCCGATATCGGTCACGTCGTTGATTAGCCTGGACTCATCCAGCGTAATCACGATGTTGGCCGAAGCCGGTCCCCGGGAAAAGAGGGGGATCGTCCGGAAAAAGGCGATGGTATGGGCCACCTCGCCGAGACTGTTTTCATACCGGATAGGCAGCGCGGCATCGCGGTAACGGGCGCTGACGAGCCGCAGCCACTGGGAATAGGTCATTCCGGTACCCGCGAAATACATGGTGTAATAGGATTGGCTGTCAAAGCTTCCTTCGGCCGAGATGATCCGGTCGATGTTTTTGAGGTAAATATAGAAATCATCGATGGAATTGTTGAGCATCTTATAGGTTTGGAGATTGCGGACCAGTTGGTAAAGGTTATACGGATTTAGCTGGGCGGGCCGCTCCATTTTCAGCAGCTCGTTCACCCGCGGATTGACCGCGATCTCATTGCTCAACCGCGCCGCTTGCTCAAGCAGGCTGTCCATCTGTTGTTGGACTTTTTTTAAAAGAAAGGAGTTGGAGTTGGTGATCTCTTTCTCCAAAACATTGGTGGTCATCAGGTAGACGAATCCGGAGATCGAAACCGGCACCAGCAATAAAAGGATGTAATATAACAGCCAGGTAAACATGACACTATGCCGTTTGGGCAAAGCAGGTGAAATCATCGTGAGTGAACCTCCCGAATTGAAATCACACTGCGGTCTCGACCGCTACCGCAGCGTCACGGTTTAACCGTTTTGTTTGCGATATTGAAGGGGTGTCTGTCCGGTGATGCCTTTAAAGACCCTGCCAAAATGGGCCACATTGCCAAAGCCCACTTTTTCAGCGATAGTAATCACTTTGGTGCGACTCTCCCGCAACAGTTTTTGCGCCTCTTTGATCCGGATGTTATTCAGGTACTCGATAAAGGAAAAACCGGTCACCTCCTTGAAGATTCGGCTCAGATAATACGGACTGATAAAAAAGCGCTTGGAGAGAAACGTGAGCGTGAGGGTCTCCGAATAATGTCCGTTAATATATTGCGCGACTTCCGACACTTTCTGATGCATCGGGCTGGGATGATCAAAAATATTCGTCTGATTTTGCTCCAAATAACGGGCCATGTAGACCAGAAACTGCATCAGCAGCGCTTGAAACGCCATTTCATAACCGGTTCCTTTCACCTGGGCCTCTTGGAGCATCTTGCGGAACAGATCCTCGACGAAATTGCGCCCCGACAACGAGAGCCGGACCAAAGGATTACCGTTCTTAAAAAGCAGCGTCAGGATTTCCGGTAACATGCCGCCGCGGGTCATGATGAAATCCTCGGTGAAATAGATCAGCACCCGTTCATGGTCGGGCACTCCGGTATCAGTGGTTTTATGCAGTTCATACTGATCGATGAAGATGAGGTCCCCTTTGGTCACGTAAAAGGTGCGATCCTTGATGAAGTAGTAGCGCTCTCCGGAAAGCAGGTAGTAGATTTCGTAATAGTTATGAAAATGATTTCCGGCCATATTGTAATGACCGGATACTTTTTTATTGGAGACCTTGAACGTGTTGACAGCATTTTTAAACTCGCAATGTAACTGCGTCATCTTCATCACCCTGATGCAATTTTAACATTTTGTAAATTGGACGCAAAGCAAAATATGTGAGGTATTTTGAATAATCACAAAAAATGCAAGAAATTTAGTTCCGTCATCCTCTGGCCGTATCCCCGCTCGTTGCCGGCCCCATCCTTCATCAGCGGTTAACCCCTCCCGTCCTCCGCCGCGCCGCCCACCAAACTATCCGTATCTCGGGCTTTCCAAACCCTATGCCGTCGGTACGGAGTCTGTCCCCCATTTTTCGGCGTCGATCAAAGCTTTTTAGAAAATCATTAAAAATTTTGAGCGGTTTCGGTCTCGTTTCCGCAAAATATGTTCAAAAAATAAAAAATCCACAAAAAAGAAGCAGATTATCCACTGAAAAATTAGTATGATATTAATCAGTTATCATGCGGTTTTACTTGCCCGCTCCATCCAGGGGCAGAGTCGAGCGGTGTGCTGTATCATTGGGCAACCGGGTAAGGATGTAACGGTTTAGGATAACGGAATATAACCAAACCGCAACGTTCATTCCTACTGGATGTCCGGGTCAAGATTTTTTCATCTTATAGATGTTTGGAGGGCTCGATAGGTATGACAGCTGAGTCTGTAAGCATTACTGAGTTCGGGGCTTTGCCCGACGGAGAAACCTTATGCACCGAGGCCTTTCATGCCGCGGTGCAGGCTTGTTCCGCGGCAGGCGGCGGGGTGATTCATGTTCCGGCGGGAACCTTTCGTACCGGCCCGATCCGTCTGGCCAGCAATATTACCCTCCATATTGCGGCCGGAGCCAGAGTGGTCTTCAGCGCGGATCCCGCCGACTTTCCAGTGGTCTTTTCACGCTGGGAAGGGGTGGAGCGGGAAGTCTTCTCGCCGCTGATCTACGGCAAAGATCTTCAAAATGTCACGCTCACCGGCCATGGAGTGCTGGACGGCCAAGGCGAGCCTTGGTGGGTGAGCTTTCGGCAAAAGAACCTGCCATACCCCAGGCCCTGCTTCATCGGATTTGACGATTGTACGAACGTATTAATTGAGGGGGTAACGCTCGTCAATTCACCGGCCTGGACCATCCATCCGGTCGCTTGTGAAAATGTGACAGTCCATCACATCTCCATTCGAAACCCGGCGCTCTCTCCGAATACCGACGGGATCAACCCCGACTCCTGCCAGAATGTACGCATCACCAATTGCCAGATCGATGTGGGAGACGACTGCATTACGCTAAAATCCGGCACCGAGGAGTGCGGTCGCCGGATTCCCTGCGAAAACATCACCATCACCAATTGCACCATGATTCATGGCCACGGCGGCGTGGTGATCGGCAGCGAAATGAGCGGCGGCGTCCGGAATGTCGCCATTTCCAATTGCGTCTTTGAAGGGACCGATCGCGGCATCCGCCTCAAATCAAGGCGCGGCCGCGGCGGCGTGGTCGAGGATGTGCGGGTCGACAACATCATTATGAAAGACGTGCTCTGCCCCATCGTCATGCACCTGTATTATCACTGCGGTCCGGGCGGGAAAGAGCCCCAGGTAGCGGATCAGAATTCTCATCCGGTCACCGAGCGGACGCCGGCTTTCCGCCGGATTCACCTCAGCAATATTACGGCCCGGGAGGTCCGAACCGCCGCCGCCTTTCTATTCGGCCTGCCCGAACTGCCGATTTCCGAGATAACCCTCGATAACGTCGTGATCCAAATGGCGGAGGCGGCCGCTCCCGAGTACCCGGACATGATGACCCATCTTGAGCCCATGGCCAAAAAAGGACTGCTCTGCGCCAATCTGCAGGGGCTCGCCTTGCATCACGTCTTCGTCTCCAACCAGGACGGCCCGGCTTTCCGGATCACCCGCTCCGCCGATGTGGAGTTGGCGCGGTGCATGACCGCGAACTCCGATCCGGAGCAACCCGTCGTCCAGCTGGAGGATGTTAACCGCGCCTTGCTCCACGGCAACTGGCTGGCGGACGACAGCGGGATTTTTCTGGAGTTGAAGGGCTCCGCCAATCAGCGGATCGAGCTCTTCGGCAACAGCCGGACCATTGGATCCGAACAGATCCGGTTCAGCGACGGCGCCTCCGAATCCGCCTTGCTCTGACGCGCCGTCCCTCTATCTTTTCCAAGCTTGATCGTAAAAAAAGCCTCCTGAAACCGCAGTGGTTCACGGGAGGCTTGTTGCTATGAAGGGAAAACGGTGGCTGTCAGCGGCCGGTTACATTCATGGCCCGTTGTAAACAATTGGCCCACGGCGTTCCCACAGTATAAACATACTCCCAGCCGTCCACCCCGCCGAAATCGGGGTACTCCTCGGCCAATTCCCGGACGGTCAGGGCTAACGAGCCGGGATCGATATAACCTTCACCGGCCTGGGGCCCGGTAAGACTCCCCGCCACCAGACGGTGCGGCTCGAAACCGGCCCGGATCGCTCTCCGGTAATCCGCCGGAGTCTGCAGGCTGCCAAATCCGCTGTAAAACTGGACATTGAACCAATTGACGCGTCCCCGGGTATTCTCCAGGATCTTCTGGTACAGACCCGGGGGCCCCGGCCCTTTTCCCCAAATTTGCCGAGCGACCGGCGCCATGGTGATGATCAGCTTACGACCGGCGCGTTCCGACAGATCGCTGATTAATTGCGAAAAAAGCTGCTCCGGATCATAGGGGACTTCCCACCATTCCTCCCAGTCCAGATCGATGCCATCCAGCTGATAGGCGTCGATTACATGAAGCAGCGTCTCTACCGCCGTGCAGGCGTTTTGGTGAATGTAGCGCCAGGTGCCGTTACCGGCTCCGCCAAGCATCATCAATATTTTCCGGCCACTCTCCCGCACCGCGGCGACATCCCGCCAGAGCCCGGCGAAACGGGGCGCGTCCGGCGAGTCATTATGGAATCGGATCGCTCCGTCCGCTTGGAAATGAAAAGCAGCGACGATCACATGGGTAAACGGTTTGGCGAGCGTTCCCGCCAATGGATGGGTCTGGTCCTGATAGTAAATGACATTCCGGTGTCTGCCTTTCATTTTTCATCTCCTCTCACCGGCTTTCCACTGCATGGTGTCCCACACTATCTTTATTACGATCCCTTGGCAAGGGAACCGCGCCGCAGGCACATTTGCAACCCGGCGCTCCAGATATATAGGATGAAATAAATTTCTGTACTAAAGATTTGCATTCCTAAGGCCGAATGCAAAGGAATAAAAAACGGAATTTATTTCATCCTATTTCAGCGGTAATAAGTTGAATTAAATTCCTTAATTTATCCATCATGGCCGGTTTTAGGGACATGATGCATAACAGATATTTAATTCAACTTATATAGCTTCCTGGCGTGCGGCGATGCATTGCATCCCAAGATTTAACATCGGGTTACATTTTTCCCAAAGAATTGCCACTCCCGGCATTCTTTCCTATAATGGGGGTATGGCTTCGCAACAATCTCCACTACGAGGTGCGATAATGAATTCCTTATCCGATATTCTGCCATTGCTCGCCCAGGACCCGCTGCGAAACTGCAACCTGATCAATTTTTGCCGTTCCTATCCGGTCAGTTCCATCCGGGTCGAAGGAAGCTCCGTACTCATCCGCGGCCGGAGCGACCAGGACTGGATATATATCAGCAGTGTAGCGCCGGCTGAATTTGCCGCGCTCACCCGCGAGCTCGAGCCGTCCGATCAATATTTTGCGATTTTGGAAGACTGGATGGTGGCGCAATTGCCCGGAAAAGAGAAGGTCGATTGGCAGCTCTCCTGTCTCAAGCTGTATCTGCCGGAGCGGACGGCTCTCCCGGACGGCCCGTTCCGGGGCCTGCGCCGGCTGGCGCCCGCGGATGCCGCCTATCTCTATCAGCACTCCCATTATCAGTCCTTTACTTCGATTGCCTACATCGACGAACGGATCCGCAACGGCGTCGGCTACGGAATCCCCGCCGGCGACGGGGCATTGGCCGGCTGGGTGTTGACGCAGGACGACGGGGCGATCGGCTTTCTGAACGTACTCCAGGAGTACCGCTGCCAAGGCTACGGACGCCAGCTGCTTTCCGCCATCTGTCAGCGTCTGCGGCAGGAGGGACAACTGCCCTTCTTGCACATTGAGGAGGACAATCTGCCTTCCATGAAGCTGGCGCTAGGAATGGGCTTCGTTCCCGACCGCCGCATCCATTGGTTAAAACTAAAATCAAGTTAACTGGAGAATTGGTGATGGCACAACCTTTCAACGCCACGGTCGCGCCGGAGATCGACGCTTTGGGAATCCCGGTGGTCTTCTTCGTCATGCGCAACCTTTCCAATCGGCTCGCGGACCCGGAATTTGACCGGTTGAAACGGGCCGCCACCTCCGCCCTGCTGGCGCGGCTGAGTCCGGAGGAGCTTGCCGCCGATCCGGTGCTGGCCGGTTATCATCGCTTGCACGAACGGATCGCTTGCCCCCGGAACCGGACCACCATCCCGGCGCCGGAGAACCTGCTGAAATTTCTCGCCAAAAAGGGCGAATTGCCCCGGGTGAACCTGCTGGTGGACATCTATAATTTAATCTCAGCCGAGACCCGCCTGGCCATGGGCGCTCATGATCTGGAGCGGATCGCCGGCAACGTCCGCTTCCGGCTCACCGACGGCAGCGAGCTCTTCCATCCGCTGGGTGATGGGCCGCGAGCGGCCCGGGCCGGGGAATATGCCTATATCGACGAGGCCGATGAAGTGCTCTGCCGGCTGGAAGTGCGGCAGGTGGAGAAGACCAAAGTCACGGAAGAGACACGGCACTGTTTCTTCATTATCCAAGGAAACGAAACGACCGGCTCCGCCATGCTTCAGGCGGCAACCGGCCGTTTAATCCGCCGGATCCAGGAGTTCTGCGGCGGGGGAATTGAGATGCTGCACTGTCCGTGGCCGGATCCGCAGCACCCGGCGGAATTGGCTATTTCAAGATAACCTCGGCCACTTTGGAATGGGGATTGACCGGACCATAGCGGCAGGATACCGATTTCACCCGGTCCATGTTGGTAATGATCATCGGCAGCGCGGTCGACTTCGCTTTTTGGCCGATCAATGCCAGATCGAAGGTCATGAGCTTATCGCCGGCCTTTACTTTTTGACCGGCTGTCACAAAGCTCTCGAAACCCTCCCCTTTCATGCCCACCGTGTCGATCCCGATATGCAGCAAGATCTCCAGGCCTTCCGCCGTCCGGAGGCCAATGGCGTGCTTAGTCGGAAAGACCTGCACGATCTCGCCGTTGACCGGGGAATAAAGAACTCCTTCCGCCGGGTCAAAGGCCAGGCCGTCCCCGACGATCTTTCCGGCGAACACTTCATCGGGCACCGTCGCGATATCGACAGCCTTTCCCGCGACCGGAGCTTGCAATACGATAGTCTTCTTCTTGTTGAAAAAACTGAACATGAGGTTCCTCCTCGATCGTTACGTCAGGATATCTTTGATCTCTGACAAGATGTTGTTCTTTGGCAATGTTTTCAAGCAATAAGCTGTTTTTTCACATTGCTTGATAAACAAGTTGCCCGGCGACATAGGTCCGGATGACGTTCAACTCCTCGTCCAGCAGGACAAAATCGGCGTCCTTGCCAACGGCGATCCGGCCCTTTTGGCCGAATCCCAGACAATTGGCGGGATTGACGGTGGCCAGGCGCAACGCTTTCTCCGGCGGGAGGCCGGTATTTTGGGCGAAGTTGCGGACCGCGCGGTCCAGGGTGAGCACGCTGCCGGCCAAGGTGCCATCGCCGAGCCGGGCCTGCCCGTCGTGGACCTGGACTGCCTGGCCCCCCAGATCATATTGGCCGTCCTGCAAGAGACAGGCCCGCATGGCGTCGGTGATCAGGACCACCCGGTCCAGCCCCTTGTTCTTCAGCAACAGCCGTTGCATCTCGGGATGGACATGGATATTATCGGCGATCAACTCGCAGGTCACGTCGTACAGTAATGCCGCGCCGACGACTCCCGGCTCCCGGTGGTGCAGCGGCGACATGGCGTTAAACGTATGGGTGATCTGCGCCGCCCCGGCGACGATGGCCGCCGCCGCTTCCGCCAGCGTCGCATCACTGTGGCCGATGGCCACCCGGATCCCCTTCCGGCAACAGCTGCCGATAAAATCGATGCTCCCCTGCTGCTCCGGGGCCACGGCAATCATCCGGATGATGTCGGAATAGGGCTCAATGAGGCTGAAATCGGGATTCAAAATATAGGTTTCATCCTGGGCGCCTTTATAGGCCCGGCTGATAAAGGGTCCTTCCAGATGGCAACCGAGGATCCGGGCCCCGCCGGGCTCCGGGCGGTAGTTGCGGATCCGTTCCAGCGCGCCCATGATCCGCTGGAACTCCATGGTCATGGTGGTGGCCAGAAAAGCCGTCACTCCCGTCCGCACCAGGGCTTTGGCGATTTCCCCCAGCGCGCGCGGGTCTTCGTCCATGGTATCATACCCGGCGCAGCCGTGAATATGAAGATCGATCAGGCCGGGCGCCAAATACATCCCGTCTCCGTCCAGCCGCTCAATTCCCGGAGCCAAGTCCGCCCCGGCTCCAATCTCAACAATCCGGTCGTCAAAGACCACCGCGCGGTCTTCGAGGACTCCCGACTCGGTAACCAAACGAATGTTTTTGAAGGCTTGCATGAAACCACTCCTCCGAATCCCAATTGGCCGTTGCGGTCGTAACATTCCAACCGTAGCGGCGTATTTTCTTGATTGATGAAATGAAACGGACCGGACCCTCCGCCTTCCCTGCGGTGGCACAGTGAAAAAGCGGCAGCCTCGCCCGTTTCATCGCATGAAACAAGAAAACGGTTGCGGCGGGGCAACGGTCAGCGGTTTACCGACCGCGCCATGCGCGCATAGGTGTGCCGTTTGCCCCGGATCGCAATGCTATAGCTCATGATATTCTCGGGAACCGCCATACCCGGAAACCCGGCGTCCCCCAAATGATGCAGGTCGGTCCCGGTCATCTTGCACATCAAGGCAATCTGGCGGATCGTCTGCTCGTCGGCGCCCTCCTGGGAAGTTCCGATCGCGGTCATGGTCAGGCCGCCCGAACGGTGGACCGTCCGCACCAGCTCCCGGACCGCTTCCGGCGTAATTCCGGGCACGGTCCCCGGAGCCGGCAATAAAATGATGTCCGCGCCAGCCGCCCGAAACTGCCCCAGCTCTTCCTGGGTGATGATATCTTCGCCCAGTTCCGTCATAATTCCTGCCGCATGCATCTTTCCGGCGCCGATGATCAGCCGGTCGCCCACGGCTTCCCGGATGGCGGCGATGGCTTTTAAAATTCCCCGGTTGCTGACGGCGGTGGCCGGATTGCCGGTCAGCATCACAAAATCGGCGCCCAGCTCGCAAGCGCGCCGGGCGGTCTCGGCATTGGCGCGCCTGCCCCTGCTCAAGGAGACGGTTTCCACGGGCGAGCTTTCGTCCGCCACCGGTTCCAGATTGACCCCCACGATCCGGCCGGTCAACCGTTTTAACTCCCGAATCCGTTCCTCCGGCGCGACCGCGGTCAGACCGTTCACCACCGGCTCAAAGACGTCGAACATATTCAGCAACAGGATATCGGCGCCGAAGGCGCAAGCCACTTCGGCATTGGTGACGCTATGCAAGAGCGGTTGAAAAGCGCCGATGACCTCGCTGACGATGACCCGGCCCTCGCTGGCCCGGATGGCGGTCAACAGCTCGGCCTTGGTCATGGCCTCCAGATCGCTGCGGTCGCAGTCCAGTAAACGTTTCATTCCGACGGCCCCCTTCTTCCCTGAAAACCGGTTCCTCCTGCGGTTGGGCTCCAATTCATTTGGGATAACGTATGAAAACGCCGCAAGTTTCCGATATTCCTTCGATGTCAGATGAATTCATTATTCCGAAACAACTTTCTTGCCGTAAAGCATGGCCGGAAAAGAGCAAAAATTCCCAAAAAGAGGTGGAAAAGCGGCACAGGAGCCGCGAAGCTCCTGTGCCTTGGCTATAAATTATACGCTCAGACCTTTATTGCTCATGACCGCCTTCATGTGGGTGACCAGCGGATCGGCCACGGTTCCGACGACGATCTGGAAGTTGTTGCCCGGCATCTTCAGCACGGCGGTGGCGCCGAGCGCCTTCAGTCTGGCCTCGTCGACCTTGGAGCCGTCCTTGACGGTGACCCGGACCCGGGTGATGCAGGCATCGACCACGGTGATATTCTCTTTGCCGCCGATGGCCTTGAGGATCTCCACGGCGCGGTCTTTCAGATCGCTCTGGCCCAAGCCGAGCAGTTCGGCGGATTCCTCATCCTCGATCCGGCCCGGGGTGGGGATATTGAATTTTTTGATGCAGTACAGGAAGACAAAGTAATAGACCACCGCAAAGATGACGCCGAGAATCAGCGCTTCCAGCGGCTTCTGCGAAATATTGAAGCTCAGCACATAGTCGATCAGTCCGGCCGAGAAACCGAAACCGATTTTGATGCCCATGGCGGCGGATACCGCCAGGGAGATGCCGGTCAACAGGGCGTGCATGACGTAAAGCACCGGCGCCAGGAACATGAAGAGGAACTCGATCGGCTCGGTGATGCCGGTCAGCAGCGAAGTAAACGCCACGCCCAGCAGCATGCCGGTGACGGCTTTGCGGTTCTCGGGCTTGGCGGCGGAGATCATCGCCAGACAGGCCGCGGGCAGGGCGAACATCATAATCGGGAAGAACCCGGTCATAAAGGTTCCGGCCGTGGGATCGCCGGCGAAGAAACGGGAGAGGTCGCCGGTGATCACTTTGCCGGCGGCGTCGGTGAACTGGCCGAACTGGAACCAGGTGAAGGTATTAATCACATGGTGCAGGCCGAAGGGGATGAGCAACCGGTTCAAGGTGCCGAAGAAGAAACCGCCGATTGAGCCGGAATTGGCGATCGCGGTGCCGAAGGCATTGATGCCGTCCTGGATCAAGGGCCAGATATAGCCGGCCAAGACGCCCAGGATCAACGCATAAAATGAAGTAATGATCGGCACAAAGCGTTTGCCGCCGAAAAATCCCAGAAAATCGGGGACTTTAATCGCTTTATACTTGTTGTAAAGAACGCCGGCCATGATACCGGAAACGATACCGGCCAGGACTCCCATGTTGATGTGTTCGTTGAAGGTACCCGCCACTTTGGTCAGGACAAAGTAGCCCACCGCCGCGGCCAGACCGGCCACGCCGTTGTTCTCTTCGGCGAATCCGATCGCAATGCCGATGGCGAATAACAACGCCAGGTTGCCGAAGATCGCGTCGCCGGCGGCGAACATCCATTTCAGATTGAGGACGTCGCCCGCTCCCAAGCGCAGCAGGAGCGCAGCCGCAGGGAGCACGGCCACCGGAGTCATCAATGCTTTCCCCAGCTTTTGAATACTAGCCATCCAATTTTGCTGTGACATTCCATTCCCTCCATTTTTTTATTTCCAACCCGGCTTGTGCCGGAGTCAGTACGTGATTCAGAGAATTTCAAATTACCATAACATTCCCTTCGCCACACAATATATAGTGAGTAGCCCGGATATATCAATCAATATATTGTGGTGCGAAGCTTTTTCGAAGCGATTTGAAATTCTCTCGATTGGCGGGCGAACCCGCTGCGGCTCCCGAGCAGGCGGACCATCCGTTCATCCGCTCATTGCGCTAAAAATTCCGGAAAAAATAAAAAAAGCCGAAAAGTATACACTTTCCAGCTTTTGCCCATGGGTAGCACGCTAGTTCAAATTAACAAATATGCTATTAATTTGATTTTAAGCGATTGTTAAATATTTGTCAAGCCGGTGGCGACGTTTTTTAAGCGCTCGATATGCAACGCGATATAACCGGTCTCGGCGTCGGGCACTTTCAGGCGCAACTCCTCGGCCATCAGGCCGGAGATTCCCTGGGCCAGCTTGTATGAGGCCTTGTAGGTCCGCTTGATGGAGGAGAGCAGATCGTTGCGGATCGGAATGTTTTTGGTGATCCGTTCCACCGCGAAGCGGATATGGGAGATGAAACGGACGTAATCGATGGACTTCCGGTCGATCGACAGCCGCAGCTCGGACTCGATCAGCTCCAACGCGCTGTTGCAGATGGAAGCGCATTTGATGGTGTTGGACAGCTTGCCGTTATTGCGGAGCGAGTGGATATGCAGGGCGATAAAGCCGATCTCGCTCTCCGGAATCTCCAGCTTCAAGGCTTCGGAAAGCATGGCCACGGCCTTCCGGGCGATGGCGTATTCCCGGCTGTAGAGGGTTTCGATCTCCACGATAAAGGGATTCTCGATCTGATCGTTGCGGCGCAGCCGGTAGATGGTGAAAGCGATATGGTCGATCAGGCGGATGTGGGTCTCGGCATTGACCGGATCGTCGATCTCCGTGCTGATCATGCAGAGAACCTCTTCGCAGAGGCCGATCAGGTCGGGGTCGACCGCCTCCATCAGTTGATCGAATTTGGCGCTGGTTTCGTGGCTCTCCATCCCGAAGATCTTGTCGAAGACCGTGGCCTCGTCGATCCGGTCGCCGGTGCGGCGGCCGAAACCCAGCCCCTTCTTGATCAGGATCTTCTCGGCGCCATGATGTTTCGCCAGCAAGACATTGTTATTAAAGACCTTGACGACTTCATATCCGTGACCGGCCTCCGGCAAAACATCACCCCCCAGTGGATGGAATAATACTCCCATAATATTAACCATATTATAACATACCCCCATCAAGATGCAAGCCAAGCAGCGTATTTCCCAGGGCTGCGTCAAAGTCAAAAATAAACCGAAAACGAGTCTTAAGATTGATTACTCCCGCAGAGGCGCAAAGGCGCAGAGTTTAGTCGCATAAAATCAACATCGTTTCGTTTTTTCTCAGCGTCTCTGCGGGAGAATGAATGGATGGGACTTTGGCGTACCCCTGCGTATTTCCCAAGGCGGGCCGCTGCCCCGTTGCGTCAAAAAGTACCGGGCGGAGATCCGCGCCGCCGCTCCCAAAAAGGGGTTGCCAAAAGCCCGCCGATTGGGTAAAATGAAGGGGAAAAGAAGATGAACCAAGGTTTCGCGCGGTGTGTTACTGATCTTCAGGCATTAACCTCGAACCCCTCTTTTTGGGTATGAGTTAATGCTTTTTTCATTGGAAAAGGAGGACATCATGATACAAGGAATTCCCGCCTCAGCCGGAATCGCCATCGGAAACGCCTATCGCCTGGAGCAGCATAGCCTGGCGGTGGTCCGGCGGGAGATCGCCGACCCTGGGGCCGAACAGGCGCGGTTTCAGGCCGCGGTCGATCGCGCCGCCTCCCAGATCGCAGCCCTGGTGGAGCGGGCGAAAGAAACGGCCGGCCCGGAACAGGCGGCGATCTTCGAGGCGCACGGGATGATGCTGGCCGATCCCGAGCTGCAATCGGCCGTGGCCGCCCTGATCGCCTCGGAAAAAGTCAATGCCGAATACGCCCTCAAGACCGTGATGGATCAATATATCGACCTGATCGGGCAGGCGGAGAGCGACTATCTCAAGGAGCGCGCCGCCGATCTGCGCGATGTGGCCGGCCGGGTCACCGCCGCCTTGCAAGGCGTTCCCTACCAGACGCTCTCCGGGATCAACGACCCGGTCATTCTGGTCGCCGACGACCTGCTGCCGTCGGAAACCGCCCAGCTGGACCGGAGCAAGGTCCTGGGCATCGTCACCGCCCTCGGCGGCCCCACCTCGCATACCGCGATCATGGCCCGCACCTTCGGCCTCCCGGCGGTGGTCGGCGCGGCCGAGGCCCCGGCCCTGATCCGCAGCGGCGATCCCCTGATCGTGGACGGCGCGGCCGGACGGGTCATCGTCCAGCCCGCTCCCGAGGAGCGCGAAGCCTACGCCGCGGCCAGAGCCCGTTTTCTGGAGGAACGGGCCCAGCTGGCCGCCTTGAAAAACGCCCCGGCGGTGACCCGGGACGGACACCCGGTCGAGCTGGCCGCCAACATCGGCGGCCCCAAGGAAGTGCCCCTGGCGCTGGAGCATGGAGCCACGGCCATCGGATTGTTCCGCACCGAATTTCTGTATATGGATCAGGCCAGCGCTCCCTCAGAGGAGCAGCAATTCAAAGCTTACCAGAGCGTGCTCGCCCAAATGGGGGAACGGCCGGTGATCGTCCGCACCCTGGACATCGGCGGCGACAAACAACTACCCTATCTGCCCATCGGCGCGGAGCTCAATCCCTTCCTGGGCTACCGGGCGCTCCGGCTCTGCCTGGACCGGCGCGACCTTTTCAAGACCCAACTGCGCGCCATTTACCGGGCTTCGGTCCACGGCAACCTGCGGATCATGTTTCCGATGGTCTCCGGGGTCGAGGAGTTGCGGGCCGCCAAAGCGGTGGCGGCCGAGGTCCGGGAAGAGCTGGCCGCGGCGGGAATCCCCTTCCGGCCCGACGTCCCCTTGGGGATCATGATTGAGATCCCGGCGGCGGCGCTCATCTCCGACCTGCTGGCGCAGGAGGCCGATTTCTTCAGCATCGGCACCAACGACCTGATCCAGTACTCCCTGGCGGTCGACCGCACCAATCAAAAAGTGGCCGCGCTTTACAACCCGTTCCATCCCGGCGTATTGCGGCTCTTGAAGCTGACCGTCGACAACGCCCACCGCGCCGGCAAATGGGTGGGGCTCTGCGGCGAGACGGGCGGCGATCCCCGGCTGATCCCGGTCCTGGTCGGCCTGGGCCTGGACGAACTGAGCATGAATGCCGGCGCGCTGCCGGCTGCCAAAAAACGCCTGCGCGAACTGGATTTCAAAGCCTGCGCCGAGCATGCCCGGCACGCGCTGGGACTGGCCACCGCGGCGGAGATCGAAGCGTATCTGGCGGAATCGATCCGCTAAAATATCGGGAATTCCCCGAACCAACCGCAAGTGAGAGCGAAGGAGGTTTTTTCCCATGAAAGAGGTCACCTTAACCGTGAAAAGCGAGAACGGCATGCACGCCCGTCCGGCTTCCCTGCTGGTCAGCCAGGTCGGCAAGGTCAAATCGGATGTCGTCATCCGCAAGGGCGAACAAGAAGCCAACCTCAAAAGCCTGCTGGGCCTGTTAAGCCTGGGCGTCTGCCAGAACGACACCATCGTCATCCGGGTCAGCGGCGGAGACGAAGCCCAGGTTATGGACCAGATCATCCGGAGCGGCCAGGAATACGGCCTGTGGTAACCGGCGCCGGCCCTCTTCCGTAAGCCCCGGTTACCCGGTCCGAAACTCGCCCGGCTCCCGCTCCTTCGCGAAGCGGCGGCCGGGCATCCCCGGCCCCGGCATCCCGAAGCTCTCCCCGGCGGCGTTCCCGTTCCGCCGGCAGCCTCCGCAGCCTTTCCTGGCGCTCTAGAAGTTCCGCCATCCGCTCCGGAAATTCTTCCCTAAGTTCCGGAAATTCCGCTTTTCATCCCGGAAGATCCGCTTTCCGTCCCGGAAGTTCTTCCTTGTGCTCCGGACGATCCTCCCGGCGTTCCGGAAGTTCCTCCTTCCCCTTGCGACGCTCCTCCCTCGGGACGCAATGTCATCAAGCGATAATTACATATTTTGAGACGAACGCTATCTGTCCAGTATACAGCGACAAATGCGGGAAAAGCTTGAGGTGCCTAAGAACAACCTCACCCCGGCCCTCTCCGACGATGTTATTTCAAAGAAGCGGATTCAGCGGAGAGGGATGACGGAGCTTGAAACTTGGGCCTCTTGAAAACTTCAGCGAATGGCCTAAAAGATAGGCCCGAGTTTCGGGCGATTCACCTCTCCCCGTCGAATACTCTTCTTCGAATCGGCATCGCCGGGGACCAAAACCAGGGAAGGTTCAAGTTCCGACGTCCAGGATGGGATCCGTCGGAAGAGGCCGGGAGAGAGGTCGCTTTTGGAGTTCGCAGCTTGTCATGAAATTCATTTCCCTTTTTGTTCCACAATAGCTTGATCCTGAATCCGTGATGAATCTGTTTATACAAGGCGAAACGCTGCCGCAAGTTCTTCGGTTTTCCTTGGTAGTCTAAAGTGGTCACGGATTCGGCTTGATGACATTGCCCCCGTGGGAACAATGCATCCCCTTCCCGGCCTTCCAGATCTGGTCAAACCTGCCCGCCGCGCCTGGGCCTTCCTTCGCTGACACCACTTACCGAGAGGGAAGCCGCCGCCAGTCCCGAAATTTTTCAAGAGGCAGTCCGGCGGGACGGAAGCCCGCCGCTGCCCGATCGATCATCCAGATCATTCAATTATTTTATAAGGAGCGAGCGTCACAGCATGAAAGGAAAACTGAAACAAAGCGGTTTATCGGCTCTGGCTGTCCTGGGCCTGGCCGGAATGCTGCTGGCCGGCGGGATTCCCGCCCGGGCGGCAGTTCCGCAACCGGTCGTGACCCATACGGTGGGAACGGGCGATTCCCTCTACGGCATCGCCGGCAAGTTCGGCGTCAGCGTCAATGCGTTAAAGCAGGTCAACCCGCTGGGAGCGGATTGGCTGGCCCCGGGCCAGGTCCTGATCATTCCCGGCCCCGGTGCCCGGCCCGCGAACCACACGGTCCAGAAGGGCGAGAGCCTTTACGCCATCGCCCGGAAGTTCGGCCTCGCCACCCTGGAACTGATGGCGGCCAATGGGCTGACCGCCACCCTGATCAACCCCGGCCAGGTCCTAACCCTGCCCGATAGCGCAGCGCCCGCCGCCACCGGCCGGACGCTGGCGCAGATCCTGGCCGCCAAAGGGCTGCCGGCCCCGGCGCCCCTGCAGATCGTGGTCGACAAATCCGCCCACCGCTTGTCGGTCTTCGCCGGAGACGGCTGGCTCAAGTCCTACCCGGTCCAATTGGGCGGCGGCGGGTCCGGCCCCAAGCAGACCCAGGGCGACCACCGGACGCCCCAGGGCTTTTTCTATATCGTCCAGAAAGCGGTGCTCCAGCCGGCGGACGAGTTCCTCGGCTCCCGCTGGCTGCGGCTGGGCTATCCGAATATCGGCGATGCCATCCGCGGCGTCAGCGGCCGGCTGATCGGCGCCGCCGAGTATCAAACGATCGTCACCGCTTTTCGAGATAAGACCGTTCCGCCCCAGTACACCGCGCTGGGCGGCGGCATCGGCATCCACGGCGGCGACCGGCCCAGCCTCGGCCCGGACTGGACCTGGGGCTGCATCGGCCTGAGCGATCCGGACGTGGAAGACCTCTATCCCCACGCCACTCCGGGCACCCCGGTGATCATCCTGCCCTGAGGCGGCCCGATCGCTTTTCGTTTCAGAGTGTCACAAAAACCCCGGGATAACAAGGTTCCCCTTCCACTTCCTGATCCGCTTCCTTCAAAGGAGAATGGCACTCCGGTAACGATTGGCTCCCAAGTGGCTCAAGGGGTGAGTTCCGCTGGCCCAAAACCAGACTCGCCCCCTGAGTTTCACCGGATAAGGGATTCGTTTGAAGGCTCAATGAGATCGTTTTGTGGATAAACGAGCTCGTTCAGTCGCTCAACAAGCTCTTTTTGTGGAAAAAGAGTTCTTTCAATCGTTCAGCAAGCTCTTTTTGTGAATGAATGAGCTCTTTCAGTCGCTGAACGAGCTCTTTTTGTGGATAAATGAGCTCGTTTTGTGAATGAAAGAGCTCTTTTTCGGAAGAATGAGCTCTTTCAGTCGCTGAGCGAGTTCTTTTTGTGAATAAATGAGTTCTTTTTGTGAATAAACCATCTGTTGCTGTGGATAAATGGGATCGTTCAATGGAGTTAATGAATTTAGGCTGTGGATAAGTCGGGGAAGCCCCCGGTAAACCAAGGTTCCCCTTTTTCGCTTCCTTGAGCCGCGTGCTTCAAAGAGAGGGGAAGCCGCTCCGGTGACGATTGGCTCCCCAGTGGTTCAAGGAGTGAGTTCAGCTGGCCCAAAATCGACTTACCCTCTGAGTTTCATTTGCATCAGGCGATTCGGAAGATTTTGGTTGCACACGGAAAGTCCCTTTCGTAAGCCCGCTCGGTGCAGCCCTCATCCCCAGCCCTTCTCCCGGCATCGGCCGGGAGAAGGGTGTCGAAGCTTGTTATCCTTGCCAATCCGTTCCCAAAACCCTCTACCGGCCTTTGACGGGAGAGGATCGGCGCAGGTTTTTTTGCGCCGAGGTGAGGGCATGCGCCGGGGTGAGGGCTGCCTCGAAGCGACGGATTACTCGGCGGAGTCCACCCGTTTGGCGGATACGATCTTGACCGGCTCGACCGGAACGTCTTCGTAATAGCTGACCGAATGAGTGGGGACTCCCTTGATCCGGTCGACCACATCCATCCCGGCGGTGACGGTGCCGAACACACAGTACCCGAAGCCTCCGGCGCTGTTGTCGCGGTGGTTGAGAAACGGGTTATCGACTACATTAATGAAGAATTGGGAGGTGGCGCTGTCAACCACTTGGGTCCGGGCCATGGCGATGCTGCCCCGGCGGTTGCTGAGTCCGTTGCCGGCCTCGTTTTTGATGGGCGCCGCATTGGCCTTCTCGGTCATGTCCTCGGTCAAGCCGCCGCCTTGAATCATGAAGTTGGCGATGACCCGGTGGAAGACGGTGCCCGCATAAAAGCCGGTATCGACATAATGCAGGAAATTGGCGACCGTCACCGGTGCCAACTCGGGAAAGAGCTCCAACCGGATCGTGCCCAGCGAAGTCTCCAACTCCACTTGCGGATTGGCGGAGCGCCCGGTCTCCGAAGTACTTTGCGTCATGAAACGATCTCCTTTGCAATATCATTGGACTGTTCAAAACCAATGGTAGTATTATACACTATAACGCCGGAGCAATCACTTTATTCTTGCCGCGGCTGAAAAAATCATTGCCCTTCCATCGTTTCCGCGCATTTCAGAGCGGGATCGTCGAAAGAGATGTCGAATCGGGGATTAACTCCCGGCCGGCCTGACAAACTAATACGGCGGTAATGGACGAAATGGATGATGGGGGAGGGAGCGGCTTCATGTTCAAATTGATCAAGTTCTTAAAGCCTTACCGGCTACCCGTGGCGATTGTCCTGGTGCTCATGTTCATCCAGGCTCTGACCGAGCTTTATCTGCCGTCCTTGATGGCGGATATTGTGGACACGGGAATCGTGAAAGGAGATACCGCCTACATCGTGCGGACCGGCGCTGTGATGTTGGGGGTCGCGGCCCTTGGCACCATCTCCGCCGTCATCGCCGGTTTTTTCTCCGCCCGCACGGCGATGGGCTTCGGCAAAATCCTGCGGGACCGCCTCTTTGCCCATGTGGAGAGCTTTTCGTTGCACGAGTTCGACAGCTTGGGCACAGCCTCGCTCATTACCCGGACGACCAATGACATCACCCAAATCCAGACCGTGGCGATGATGTCCTTGCGGCTGTTTATCACCGCCCCCATCATGGCGCTGGGCGGGATCATCATGGCGGTCTCCGAGGATCCCGAATTGTCCTGGGTCATTGTGGCGGCCGTGCCCGTGCTGAGCCTGGCGGTTTTTCTCGTAGCCGGCCGGAGCGTGCCGTTGTTCAAAATCATCCAATCCAAGCTGGACAAATTGAATCAAGTGCTTCGGGAAGAATTGACCGGGATCCGGGTCATCCGCGCTTTCAACCGGATTGAGCATGAACGGCAACGCTTCGTCCGGGCCAATGCCGACCTGACCGATACCTCCATCCGGGTCAATAAAATCATGGCCGCCCTGATGCCCCTGATGATGCTGGTGATGAATCTGACGACCATCGCCATTGTCTGGTTCGGCGGGCTGCGAATCGATGCCGGCAGAATGCAGATCGGCTCGCTGATGGCCTTTCTCCAATATGCGATGCAGATCATGTTCTCCATGATCATGGTCTCCATGATGTTTGTCCTGCTGCCCCGGGCCGCGGCGTCCAGCGCCCGCATTAATCAGGTGCTGGATACGGCGCCGGAGATCCATGACCCGCCCCGGGCCAAAGGGACCGGGGCGAAACGGGGCTTCCTGGAATTCCTGGATGTGACTTTCCGTTATCCCGGCGCGGAACAACCCGCTATCCGCCATGTCTCTTTCAGCGCCGGTCCCGGGGAGACGACCGCGATCATCGGTGGCACCGGCTCCGGCAAGTCGACCTTGATTCACCTGATCCCCCGCTTCTATGATGTCGACAGCGGCAGCATTCTGGTGGACGGAGTCGATGTCCGGGAATTGCCCCAGTCCGATCTGCGTTCCCGGATCGGTTTGGTGCCGCAAAAGGCGATCCTCTTTACCGGCACCATCGCCGATAACATCCGTTACGGCAAGGCCGACGCCAGCGACGCCGAGGTCCGTCACGCCGCCGAAGTCGCTCAGGCCAGCGAATTTATCAGCGCGATGAGGGACGGCTTTGACTCGCTCATCGCCCAGGGCGGCACCAATGTCTCCGGCGGCCAGAAACAACGGCTGGCAATCGCCCGGGCCTTGGTCCGGCGGCCGGAGATCTTCCTCTTTGACGACAGTTTTTCGGCGCTGGATTTTAAGACCGACGCCAATTTGCGGGCCGCGCTCAAACGGGAGATCGGCGGCGCCACCCTGATCATCGTGGCCCAGCGGGTCAGCACGGTGATGGATGCCGACCGGATCATCGTACTGGACGAAGGCCGGGTCGCGGGCACCGGCACCCATTCGGAACTGCTGAAGACTTGCGCGGTGTACCGTGAGATTGTCGCTTCCCAACTTTCCGAGGAGGAGATCGCTTGAGCGAGGAGCGTGACGCGTTCAAAAAACCGGACCGGGGATTGTCCGGGAACCGGCCGGGGAGCGGTTTCTTCAGCGGCCGCAACCCGCTGGGAATGCCGGGCGAAAAGCCCAAGAATTTCAACCGTACCTTGAAACGGCTGATCGATTATCTGAAACCGCAACGTTTCCGGTTATTGGCGGTGCTGGCCGCCGCCATCCTGGGGTCGTTCTTCAATATCGTCAGCCCGAAGCTCCTGGGCAGAGCCACCACCAAGCTCTTCGAAGGGTTGGTCCTGAAGTTGCGGGGCATTCCGGGAGCGGGAATCGATTTCGCAGCGATTTTCCGGATCGTGCTCCTGCTGGTGGCGCTCTATCTTCTCAGCGCCCTCTTCCTCTATCTGCAGCAGTTCATCATGGCCGGCGTGGCCCAACGGACCGTCTTCGACCTGCGCAATGCGGTCCAGGACCGGCTGTCCCGCTTGCCGCTGCAGTTCTTCGATTCACGGACCCACGGCGAGATTCTGAGCCGGGTCACCAATGATATCGATACCATCAGCACCACCTTGCAGCAGAGTCTGACCCAATTGATCACGGCGCTGGTGACCGTGGCCGGCGTGGTCATCATGATGCTGACGATCAACGTCTGGCTGACCCTGCTCACGCTGATCACCCTGCCGCTCATCATCCTGGCCACCAAGGCGATCGCCTCGCGCTCCCAAAAACACTTTTCCGGCCAGCAAGCGGCGCTCGGCCGTTTGAACGGCCACGTCGAAGAGATGTATACCGGCCACCCGATCGTCAAGGCCTTCGGCCGCGAATCTGAATCGATCGCCGCATTCAACGCGGTCAATGAGCAATTGTATCAGTCGGCCTGGCGGGCCCAGTACATCTCCAGCATGATCATGCCGCTGATGACCTTCATTAATAACCTCGGATATGTGTTGATCAGCGTGGTCGGCGGCATTCTGGTGACCGGCCGGGCTTTGGCCATCGGCGACATCCAGGCCTTTGTCCAATATTCGCGGCAGTTCACCCAGCCGATCAACCAGACCGCCAACATCGCCAACATCCTCCAATCGACGGTGGCGGCGGCGGAACGCGTCTTCGAACTGCTCGACGAGGCCGAGGAGATCCCGGACGCCGAGTCCGCCAAGGTACTCGACCTGCCGCAAGGGGCGGTCCGCTTCGAGGGGGTCCGGTTCGGCTACAAACCGGAAGTTCCGCTGATCGAAAACATGAATATCGACGTTCAACCGGGCCAGACCATCGCCATCGTCGGCCCGACCGGGGCCGGCAAGACGACACTGGTCAACTTATTGATGCGGTTCTACGAGATCGGCGGCGGCCGGATCACCGTGGACGGCGTGGATATCCGGGAGATCCGCCGTTCCTCCCTGCGCCGGATCTTCGGCATGGTGCTCCAGGATACCTGGCTCTTTCACGGCACGATCCAGGAGAATATCGCCTACGGCAAAGAGGGCGCCTCCCCCGCGGAAGTGGTCCGGGCCGCCAAGGCCGCTCACGCCGACCATTTCATCAGGGCGTTGCCCGACGGCTACCAGACGCTCCTCAACGAAGAGGCCTCCAACATCTCCCAGGGCGAGAAACAGTTGTTGACCATCGCCCGGGCCTTTTTGGCCGATCCGGCCATTTTGATCCTGGACGAGGCGACCAGCAGCGTCGACACCCGGACCGAGGTCCATATCCAGAAGGCCATGCGCGAACTGATGAAGGACCGGACCAGCTTCGTCATTGCCCACCGGCTCTCCACCATCCGCGACGCCGATCTGATTCTGGTGATGAACCAGGGCAAAATCATTGAGATGGGAACCCATCAAGCGCTCCTGGCGAAGCACGGTTTTTACGCCGATCTCTACCATAGCCAATTCAGCGGAACCCCTCCCGGCGCAGCGCCGCCCCCGGAGGACGGGTATGTGCTCAAACCGGTTTAGCCGCTTCGCGCGGCTGCTTTTCACGGGCGAACGACCCGGGGCCCGGCTTCGCCCGCTCATAGAAAAATCCCGGCAGCCTCCGCTGGTACGCGTTGGCTGCCGGGATTTTGTTTTCAGAGTATCAAATTTACTCGGCAAACACCCTATTGTTCTGTACCACCAAGTAGTCCCCCACCCCAGTATAGCTGGGGCAATCGAAAGGATGAAAATAAGCCATTTTTATTCTCCCGCAGAGGCGCAAAGACGCAGAGTTTTTAATATGATAATCCCCTCAATCATTAGTATTCGTTCTTTCTCTGCGTCTCCGCGTCTTGGCGGGAAGATTATTCTTTTAGATTTATTTTTCCCTGTTGATACATGATTCATTTTTAGATAGGAATGAAGGATAAGTCATGACGCCTATGGACCTAACCCTCGCCCTTCCCCGGAGCAGCCTATGAAAGAAGATGATTCAAGGGGAAGGGTAACCTTGGGCTTCGAACTCAAAAAGCTGACTTTCCCCCGAATTGCTAGACACTCAGAAGAGGATGTACAATACATCATAAGGAGCTGAGTGAAAATGGCAAAAGAGAAACGGGTATTTACAAAAGAGTTCAAAGAGCAAGCCGTACAACTC